>JABWAM010000253.1 GCA_013360985.1 Verrucomicrobiia bacterium
CGGCGCCGCAGCAGCGGCTTCACCACAAAATGTTGGAGAAGCGTCACGCATTTCTCGATCGAGGATGGGTTTCCCTATGCCTTACGCGGGGATTTGGGGTTTTCGGCTTGCCTGGAATGCGAACTGGTGGGACAAGCTTTGCGTTCGCTTCCTCTTTTTCCGAATATGATTCGCATCCTCCTCGTGCTGTTTTTCGCGGTCGTGGGGTTCGTCGCCACGGCCGTCTTGAGCTATTTTCTCATCACCAAGCTTTCTTCCAATCAACACGATCGTTCCGTGGAGGCGGCCATGAGTTCGATCTTCTTCTTCGGCCCTCTCGGCGCAATCGGAGCGGCGATCCTCGCCTTCCTGCGCACCGGACACTGATCGGATCGTCGGAGCGTTGCGGAAAGCGATTCCTCCGCAGGAGTTCCTCATATGCCGCCTCGCGCGGAAGATTTGAATCGGGCCTTGGAGCAGTATGTGCAGACCTTTCCCGACGCAGACCGTCTGGAGGCTCATCTCGCGACGCATCCCGATCCCGGTCTGCGCGAGATGATCCGGACGGAACTCCGGGCGGTCGTGAGCGAGACCGAAAAGTTTCTCTGGGCCCAGGAGGGCGGGGTCTCCTGGGCGAACGGAGCCGAAGAACACCTCTTTCAGCATCTGCGCGTTCGTCATCCCTGGCTGGAGCGGACGGCATTTCGCGCCATCGTGGGATTCTCGAAATGGATCTGCTGGCATGACGGCTTGAACGCCTGATCGCGCCGCAGCCCTCCATCGCCTCGGCAAAATCGGAAACATCAATCGCCGCGGCGCGCGCGAACGCGCGGGGCCATCGCGCCCGAAGGGAAGGAGAGCCGATGAGGGGCGTCCTATTTCTCGCGATACACCAGCACCGGCCCGATCAGTCCGCCGGTGCCGAGTTCGTTGATGAAAGCATGCGTGCCGACGATCGTGATCTGATTCCCGGCGTCCGGTTGGATCGCGTCGGTGATGTCGAACGAAGCCGGGGTGCAGAAGCCGCTGAAGGCCTCTTTTTTCTCCCCTTTCTCGTTCACCCAGGGGAGATGCCGGCCGTTGACGAACACTTTCGCTTCGCCGTCGGTGCTGCTGATCCAGAGAAACACCTTTTTGCCGGCGGGGATTGCCGGCGCCTTCACGACGCTGCGGTAAAACATCGCGCCATAGTAGCTGTCGAGACCGAGTGAAAACCATGTGTCGAGACAGGGATCGGTGGTCTTCCATGCCGTGTCGTCGAACTCCGGCGTGTGCCAACCGAGCGATTCGCCCTTCTTTTCTTTGTCCACCGCAAACCGCCAGGCGCGCAGCGAGGGGGAGATCATCTCGAAATCCTTCGCGATGCGGGCGGCGTCGTCGTACGCCTGCAGAAAGAACGACTTGAAGTAGCGCCCCGCGATGGTCTCGGGCGCCCATTTGGCCTTTCCGAACGCATACTGCGCCGCGTACTGCTCGCTGAGCGCCTTCTGCCGCTCCAGATAGCGCGCCGCATCCGCGCCGATCGTGGCGAACTTCGCGCCGAACAGATCCTCGCGCAGCTTCATGAACAATTCGAACTGCTTGAGCGATTCATCCTGCATCGTCACGCGCTGCTTTTCCGGATCGGTCCTGCACGCGGCGAGGGCGTCGTCCATTGCGGCGCGCGCCCGCTTCATGAACTCCGGCGGAAAACGTTTCCCGTAGCCGAACCCGCATCCGGCGTGCTCGGGAACGCTCGTCCAGGCGTCGTCGAACAACATCCAATACTTCCGCATCGCCGCCGCCGCCGCGCTGTAGAAGTTGGCGAAGAACTCATCGAGCACCTCGTCGGGCTTGGCCTTCGGAAACCAGGCCATGCGGATCGTGAGCCAAAATCCGGGCAGAACCGACTCGAAGTTCGCCATGGTTTCCGGCTGCCAGAGATCCACGCCGTTCTCGTAGAGGATCGGCAGTTCCTCGCTCATCTGTCGGATCATGGGATAAGGGACCGCGACCTCGGCAATGTGGAACATGTAGTTGTAGTAGCTGAGATGTTTCGCGCGACGGCGCCAGCCCTCGACGATGGACCGGATGATCGGCCGCGACGGACAATCCTTCTGCAGCATCGTATGCGCCCGGCAATGGGTGATCGGTGCGATCTGCGGGACGAGATTCGGATGCAGCGTCTCGCGCGTGGGCGGCCGTGTATATTGCACGTAGGCGAGGAAGCCGAACAGCACCTCCGGATATTTTTTCGTCACCCTTTCCGCGATGAGGTTGCAGAAGCGGATGTAACGGTCGGTGATCGAGACCGTCCTCATCGTCGGATCCCAGTCTCCAGGGTCGAGCGCCTTGCACGCTTCGCACTCGCAAAACTTCGTGCCGTCTTCCGGCGACAGCGAGATGGTGGGGACGGGCCGGGCATCGAGCGAGCGGAGGATGCCTTCCGCCACGGCGGCGGCGGCCTCCTCGCTGGCCCAGCAGATGCGGCTGGTGACGCGTTTGCCGCCCACGAGCGCCTGCCACTCGGGGTGCGCGGCGAACTGTTCTTTGGTGATGTAATTGTTGATCTCGAGGGCGTGCGCCGCGGACAGCAGCAGTCCGCCCATGCGGTTGCGGCGGCGGTAGGCGTCGTCCGCGTACCAGATCCCCCGGGAGAGCGTCCCCGGCGTGAGCGACTCGTCCATTGGCGGCAGCGTGACGGTTTTCTTTTGCGGGATCACTTCGCCCATTTCTCCCGGCAGATACCAACGGCAACCGAGACGATCGAGCACCTCATAGATCGCATAACTCGTGGCGAGATCGGATTCGCCGAGCAATCCTACGCCCGAGGGAGCCGCCACGACCCGGTATCCCTGTTTGCCGCGCATCTTGGTTCCGGGAACGCCGAACTTCTTTTCCGCCGGCGCGCCGATGAAAACGGGCAGACGGCGGTCTCCCGCGGCAGGCGCGGCATGGACGATCTCGATCTCGGCTCCGGACATTTTGCCGAGGACGCGCGCGAGATCGAGAACCGACTCCCGCAGCCGTTGCCGCTGAGTTTCGGCCTCGCGTTCGGAGAGAGACGCGCTTCGCGACTTCTTCTTGTTCGGCGCCATCACCTCCGCGCCGACGACAAGGACCGACGCGGCGACGCCCTCTTTGACAAGGACGACTTCTGCGGCGCGGATGGCCGGCCCGATCGCGAAGAGGAGAAAGATTGCCGATAGGCTCTTGAGCTTCATGGCGCAGTTTCGTGGAGGGCAAGGCGCGGGCGGCTCGGAGCATGCTGCGGCGAACGATCTCGCGCAAGATTTTCACGGATGCCCAAATCCCCGCGTCAGGCGTGGGGGGAGTCCATCCTCGGTCGAGGAACATGCGACGCCTTGCCACATTTTGGACTTAAGCAGCTTCCGTGGCTCGGCCGGCGGCGCCCTCCCTCGCTTCGCGACCGAGCGGATTTTTCCCAAGCATGAACTGTGGAAAGGGAGGGCGAGGCCGCCAGCCGAGCCGCGCATCGCGTCAGAAAAGGTTCACGCGGAGACGCGGAGACGCGGAGAAGGCAGGGCGCATTCCGCGCCCGCCCTCGTGCTTGTCCCTCCCGGCGAGGTCGGAGGACAAGAAGGTAGGGCGAGGCCGCCGGCCGAGCCGTCGCATCCCTCTTGTGGAGAGTCTGAAATCTCGACACAACCCACCCCTCCGATCCTCCATGGATGATGAG
>JABWAM010000015.1 GCA_013360985.1 Verrucomicrobiia bacterium
AACGGCCGTCCGGATCCGCGGTCCCTCCTTCGGCATCTGGGGCAGCGCGGCATCGTCCGCGTCCTTCTCGAAGGAGGCGGCGAAACCCTCGCGAGCTTCTTCGAAGCGCGCCAGGTGGACGCTGTCGCCTTTTTCCTCGCGCCGATGATCCTGGGAGGAATCGGCGCCCGACGCGCCGTCGCCGGACGCGGCTTCCGTTTCTGGCGTCTCGGGCCGCGAATCGACGATCTGCGTCTCACACGCCTCGGCGCCGATCTCCTCGTCCGGGGGCGCGTGATCCGGTAATCCACGCCGAGAGGCCTCTCGCGATCCACTCGCGAACGCGCAGCGCGGGAACGACTGCGGCCTCCGCCGCTTCGTTCTACGGATCAACTTCGCTTCAAAGAGAAATCCTCCTCCTCCAATCCTCGCGTTGGCGCTTGCCCGCGCTGCGGCGTCATGCGAGAAGTGCAGAGTGCCCCGGTGAAACCGCCTTCCTCCATCAACGGCCAGACCCGCTTCGTCGCCGTCCTCGGCCATCCGATTGCGCATACGGCTTCCCCGGCGATGCACAACGCCGCCTTCGACGCGCTCGGGATGAACTGGCGCTACCTCGCGCTCGACGTGGATCCCGCGCGACTCGGTCCCGCGCTCCGGGGACTCGCCCTCTGCGGGTTTGTCGGCGTGAACTGCACCATCCCGCACAAACGGATCGCCTTTCGCGAAGCGGACTGCCTCGATTCCAGCGCGCGCATCGCCGAGGCCGCCAACACCCTCGTCTTTCGCTTGCGCCGGGGAACGCCTTTCCTCCATGGCTACAGCACCGACGGCTACGGCATCCTCGCGGCGCTTCGCGAAGAGTTCGGGTTCCACCCCAAGGGACGCGCCGTCGCGATCCTCGGCTGCGGCGGCGCCGGACAGAGCGCGGCGATCCAGTTCGCGCTCGCCGGCGCGAAACGCCTCATCCTCCTCAACCGCACGCGCGCGAAAGCGCTTGCCGTCGCGCGCCGCGTCCGCGCGCTCCGTCCGCGCGTCGAGTGCCTTCTCGATCCCACCCCGTGCGACCTGCTCGTCCAGGGCACCAGCCTCGGCCTCCGGAAGGACGACCGCTGCCCCTTGGACGCCTCGCTCCTCGCGAAGCTGGATCCCTGTTGCTTTCTCGAGATGATCTACCGCCCCGCCGAGACGCCGGCCCTGCGTCTGGCGCGCCGCCGGGGCTGCCGCGTCGCCAACGGGCTTTCGATGCTCCTGCATCAGGGGGCGCGCGCTTTCGAGATCTGGACGAACCGCAGGGCGCCCGTCGAAACGATGCGCCGTGCGCTGCGCCGCGAGGTGTATGGCCGCTGAATCCTCCCGCGCAGGCGGCCGTCTCCGCCCTTTTCCTACGGCGTCGCGCCCCGCGCGTCCCGTCCGAGGTTTCCTCCGCTTTCCCACCGCCCCATGAGCGCCGCTCTCGACGCCGTCCCCTCGTGGTTCTGGACCGCCCTGGCCGCCGTGCTCGGCGCGGTCGTCGGCAGCTTTCTCAACGTCTGCATCCACCGAATGCCGCGCGATGAATCCATCGTTCGTCCGCGCTCCCGCTGTCCCGGCTGCCGCGCGACCCTCGCCTGGCACGACAACCTCCCCCTCCTGAGCTGGATCCTCCTCGGGGGCAAATGCCGCGGATGCGGAATGCGGATTTCTCCGCGCTATGCGATCGTGGAGATCGCGACGGCCCTGCTCTTTGTCGCAATCTGGCGCGTCTTCGCGCCCGCCGAGGCCTTCGCCTACACCCTCTTCGCCTGCGGACTCGTCGCCGCGACCTTCATTGACTTCGAACACTTCATCATCCCCGACCGCATCACCCTCGGCAGCGTGCTGGCGGGCGTCTTTTTGAGCGGGATGACCCCCTCGCTTCAGAACGCCGAACGCCATTCCGCCGGCGCGCTCTGGAGTCTCGCCGGCGCCGCCGTCGGTTACGCGACGCTCCGGCTCGTCGTAGAAATCGGCAAGAAGATCTTCGGCGTGAAACGCATCGAGTTTCCACATCCCACCGAAGTCTTTCTGACGCCCGAGGGCCTGCGCTTCGGCGACGAATCGGAGGCGTGGGAAAACATCTTTTCCCGAGAATCCGATGAACTCCGCTTCGGAGCGATCGGCGTGCGCCTCGGCGAGAGGACGTGGGATCGGGCGGTCATCCGGGTCCGATGGAAAGAGGCGCGCGTGAACGACGAATCGTTTCCTCTCGAATCGCTCGGCGAACTCATGGCCGTCACGAAACGGATCGAGATTCCACGCGAGGCGATGGGCCTGGGCGACGTCAAGTTCCTCGCGGGCATCGGAGCTTTCCTCGGGCCCCAGGCGATCTTCTTCGTCATCCTGATCTCGTCGATCCTGGGCTCCGCGATCGGCCTCCTCATGATGCTCGCCGCGAAACGCGGCTGGGGATTCAAGATTCCTTACGGCCCTTATCTCGCCGCCGCCGCGCTCCTCTGGCTGTTCTCCGGCTCGGCGTGGTGGTCCGCCTGGACGCGAGGCCTTTCCCTCTTCTGAACGCCCCGAGCCGCGCGATCGCGCGGAGGCTCGGCCGGCGGCCTCGCCCTCCCTTTCCACCGTCCATGCTTGAGGAAAATCCGCTCGGTCGCGAAGCGAGGCATGGCGCCGACGCCGGCGGCGCCGCGGCCGCGGCTTGAGTCCAAAATGGTGCGAGGGCGTCGCATGTTCCTCGACCGAGGATGGACTCCCCCTATGCCTTCCGCGGGGATTGGGAGGGAACGCCTCCCGTTGACAGTCCCCTCCCGAAGGCCTCATCCTGCGTGAACGCTCCTGCCCAATGCCCGACCCGACGCTCAACGCTTCTCCTCGCGTTTTTGCCAACTCGAAGTTCTTCTTCCACCGAGGCCGGAAGTTCTTTGTAAGAGGCGCGACCTACGGACCGCTTCCTCCTCACGAGGAGGAAGGCGTCCAAATCTTTCTTCCTCCGCGAGATCGTGCGCGCGCCGATCTCCTCCAGATGGCCGACGCGGGGATCAACGTCGTCCGTCTCTATCATCCGCCGCCGGAATGGTTCCTCGACGAATGCGAACGCGCCGGACTGGCCGCCTACGTGACGATCCCCTGGGAGCAGCATGTCTGCTTCCTTGACGAGCGCGCTACGCGCCGCTCGATCCGAGAGCGGGTGACCTCCGCCGTTCGGGCGCATCGCGGGCATCCGGCGCTTTTCGCCTGGGCGGTCGGCAACGAGATCCCCGCCGGCATCGTTCGTTGGTACGGTTCGCGCAAAATCGAAGGTTTTCTCGACGAACTCTTGGACGCCGCGCGTCAAGCCGATCCCTCCCCTCTCTACACCTACGCGAACTATCCGCCCACCGAATATCTGCAGCCGAACGCCCTCGATTTCTTCTCCTACAACGTCTATCTGCACCGCCCGCGCGATTTCGAGCGCTACCTGGCGCGCCTCCAAAATCTCGCGGGTGAAAAACCGCTCATCATCAGCGAGTTCGGCATGGATACGGTCCGCCATTCGCAGGAGGAACAGGCGGAGCTCCTGAAAGGACACATCGGCGCCGTCGCCCGCCTCGGGCTCGCGGGAACGATCCTCTTCGCTTGGACCGACGAATGGTTCACCGGCGGAAGCCTGATCGAGGATTGGAAGTTCGGCCTCGTGGACGCCGCGCGCGTGCCGAAGAAGGCCCTCGCCGAAGTCAGCGCCCTCTTCAAAGGGCATCCGCGCATTCCGCTCCCGCGCACTCCGCCGGTCTCCGTCGTCGTCTGCTCCTACAACGGCGCGCGCACGCTCGACGCCTGCCTCACCTCGCTGCTCCAGATGAACTATCCCGACTACGAGGTGATCCTCGTGGACGACGGTTCCACCGATCCCACCGAACAGATCGCGCGGGAGTTTCCGTCGGTTCGCTATCTGCGCCAGGAAAACCTCGGCCTCAGCGTGGCGCGCAACGTCGGGATGCGCGCCGCCCGCGGCGAGATCATCGCCTACACCGACAGCGATTGCATGGCCGACAAAGATTGGCTCTATTATCTCGTCGGCACGCTCGATCAGGGAGGCTTCGGCGGCGTAGGCGGCCCGAACGTTTCCCCTCCCGCGCAGAACCATGTGCAGGCGTGCGTCGCCGCTTCCCCGGGCCAGCCGAGCCATGTGCTCCTCGACGATTCGGAAGCGGAGCATGTGCCCGGCTGCAACATGGCCTTTTATCGCTGGGCGCTCGAACTCGTGGGCGGCTTCGATCCCGAGTATCGCAAGGCGGGCGACGACGTGGACCTCTGCTGGCGGCTCATGCAACGGGGGCTGCGCATCGGCTTCAGCCCCTCGGCGATCGTGTGGCATCACCGCCGCTTCAACGTCCGCGCCTATTTCCGTCAGCAGGAGGGATACGGCGAAGCCGAAGCCCTGCTGCGCTTCAAGCACCTTGTCTACTTCGGTCCGACCGGATCGGCCCGCTGGCGAGGACGGGTCTACGGCGGCGCCCGCTTCTCCTCCCTCTTTCACCGGCCGATCATCTACCATGGCGTTTTCGGCCTGGGCCTTTTCCAGTGCGTCTATCCGGGCCGTTCCTCGGACCTGGTGCTCTTCATGGGAAGCATCGAATGGAACCTCATGGCGCTCGCCGCGCTCCTCGTCTCCCTGCAGATCCCCGCGATCTGGTATCTTCCCGCGGCGATGATCGCGGGATCCTTTGGCGTCGCGATTTCCTACGCCCTGCGCGCGCGCGTCGAAACGCGCCATCGCCGCCCCTGGAGCCCCCTCCTGATCGCCGCCCTCGCTTTCTGGCAGCCCATCGCCCGCGGCTGGGCGCGCTACTCGACCTGGGTCCGCAAAAAGCGCACCCCGCGGCGGATCGTTGAAGCGAAAAGCGCGAGCCGCGCGCAGGTGGTCGAATGGGATCGGCCCGCCCTTCTTTCGTTTTGGAACGAAGAGGGCGTCGGCCGCGAACACTTCCTGCCCGCCCTCAAGGCGCGCCTTGATCGGGAAGGCTGGAAATACTCCGCCGACACCGGTTGGACGAATTGGGACTACCAGGTGTACGGAAACCGCTGGTGGATGATCCGCGTGCTGTCCCTCACGGAGGAGCACGGCGGCGGCAAACGCCTCACGCGCGTGCGCCTTCACCCAAGCCCGACCGTTTTCGCCCGGATGATCGGCGTGCCCATCGCCGTCCTGAGCTTCCTCGCGTGGCTGCGCTTTGCGGCGACCACTTCCCCCGAAGGCTATCGCCTCATCGGCGCGTGGTTCTGCGCCGTCGTCGTCTGGATGCTCGCCCTGCTCTGGGCTTCCACCCGCCTCCGCCATCGCGTCGCCCAGATCGTGGACCTCGCCGCCCACGACACGAAGCTCTCCTCGCTCCGCGCGCGGCGGAAATGGTTTTGATCTCCCGTAGCGTCCCCTCCCGATGAATGCCTCCGCGCCGCCGCGGCGATTCATCTTCCACGACGCGCGCGGACGGCGCTGGAAGATTGTCCGTCTCATTGCGATCGTCGTTCTCGCGGCGGCATTCGCCTCCGCTCTCCTCTTCGTCCGATCCCTTCTCCAACGTCCCGCCCTGCGCCTTCCGACTTCGGTGACGGCGCTCCGCTCCCAACTCCGGGCGCTCCAACACCCGCCGCCGCCGCCGCGGAAATTCGCGCAGCGGAGAGACTCCCCTTTTCCGCGGCATACCCTCGGCGCGATTGAACGCGAGCGCCGCCGATCCGCCGCCGATGCCCGCTCTCGTCCCGGCAGCTTCCTCACGCTCGGTTTTCTCGACGAAGAAGACCCCGTGACGCTCGCTTCGCTGGCACGCGCCGCGCCGCATCTCACGCACCTGTGCGCGCGCTGGATCACCCTCGCCAACGAACGGCTCGATCTCGTCTTTCGCGTGGCGCCGGAAACGCGGCGCCTCGTTCGTCAGTTCGATCTCAAGCCCATCGCGCTACTCACCAACGAACTCGACGGCTGGCGGGGCGACCTCATCGCCGCGCTCGTGACCGGACCCGAAGAACGGCGCGCCGCGTTCATTGAACGCGCCGTCCGCCTCGCGAAATCGGGACGTTGCGAGGGAATCGCCGTGGACTTCGAAGATGTCGGCGCCGACTACGCCAACGACTTCAACGACTTTCTGATCCGCTTCGCCGCGCGCTGCCGCGAGGAACGCCTCCTCTTCCTCGTGTGCGTCCCCGTCGGCTGGGATGCCCTCGTCTTCGACCTCGATCTCCTCGTGGAGCATGCCGACTTCCTCATTGCGATACTCTGCAACGAAAACTCTCGCCACGACCCCCCCGGACCGCTCGCGTCGCAACCTTGGTTCGAGCGTTGGCTTCATCGCATGCTGGAATTTGGGCGTCCGGGACGCTGGATCGTCACCCTCGGAAACTTCGGCTGCGACTGGCCCGTTCGCGGCCCCGTGGGCAGAGAAATCTCCTTCGCCGAAGCGATGAGCCTCGTCGACCGCGTCGAACCCGTAGAGGTGGAGTGGAATACTCCTGAAAGCAATCCCACGTTCTCCTACGCGAAGGACGAGGAGCAACACACCGTATGGTTCCTGGACGCCGCTACGGCCTTCAACCAGGCCCGCGCCGCCCGCGCCGCCGGAGCGGCGGGGCTTGGCGTCTGGAAACTCGGCTGCGAAGACCCTCTCATCTGGGCCGCGCTCGACTTGGCCCGCCGTCGCTCGCCCCGCGCCGAGGATTGGGCGCCGCTCGCGCGCATGGAATTCCCGGAACACATCACCCACACCGGCGAGGGCGAAATCCTTCGGATCCACCCGGAAAACGCGCCAGGCCTTCGCGCCTTTGACCTCCTGCCCTCCGGCCAGGCACGGACGCATTATCTCGACGCCCCGCGTTCCGTCGAAGTCGAACACCGCGGCGCGGTCCTCCCGAACTGGGTCGCCCTGACTTTCGACGACGGCCCCGACCGGAAGTGGACCCCGCGAATCCTCGAGATCCTCAAGGAGGAAGGAATCCATGCCACCTTCTTTATCGTCGGGAGCGCCGCGGAGAAAAATCCCGATCTCGTCGCGCGCATCGTCCGGGAAGGGCATGAGATCGGTATCCACACCTATACGCACCCCGATCTCTCGGAAACGCCCAGGGTGCAACTCGACCTCGAGCTCAACGCCACGCAGCGGCTCATCGAAGCGCTCACGGGCCGTTCCACTACGCTCTTCCGTCCTCCCTATGCCGCCGATTCCCGCCCTCAAACCATGGCGGAAATCCGCCCCATTCTCCGCGCCCAGGAGCTGGGGTACCTCACCCTCTGCGAAAACATTGATTCGCGCGATTGGGAGCGCCCGGGCGCGGAGGAAATCCTTCGCCGCATCAAGGAATTCCGCGCCAACGGTTCGGTGGTCCTTCTCCACGACGGCGGAGGCGACCGCAGCCAGACCGTCGAAGCGCTCCGCCCGATGATCCGTTGGCTCCGCGCGTCGCACCATCGCCCGGTGCGCTTCGTGACGGCCAGCGAGCTTGCCGGAGTCTCGCGCGACCAGGCAATGCCCCTCGTTCAGAACGCCGAGCGCGGCACGATCCGGACCACCACCTTCGGCCTTTCGGTCATGCACGGATTCATCGAGCTTCTCTCCGCCTTCCTGATCGTCGCGACCCTCTTCGTCGTCCTCCGCGCCGGCTTCATCGCCGCGCTGGCCATCCGTCAGTCGCGGCAGCCTGATCCGCCCATTCCCTCGAAACTTCCTCCGATCAGCATCCTTCTCGCCGCATACAACGAAGAGAGGGTGATCGAGGCCGCAGTCCGTTCCGCGCTGGATGCCGGCTACCCCGGACCGATCGAGGTGATCGTTGTGGACGACGGCTCCCACGACGCAACCGCCGCCGTCGTCCGATCCGCCTTCAAGGAGGACGCGCGCGTGCGCCTGATCTCCCAACCCAACGCCGGAAAGGCCGGCGCCCTCCGCGCCGCGTGCGCCGCGAGCCGCCACGAGATCCTCGTCACCCTCGACGCCGACACGCGCGTCGGACGCGGGGCGCTCTCCCGACTTGTCGCCGCGCTCCTCGCCGATCCGGACGCCGGCGCCGTCTCGGGAAACGCGCGCGTCGGCAATCGCCGTTGTCGTCTGGCGAAGTTTCAAGCGATCGAGTACACGGCGGGATTCAATCTCGATCGCCGCGCCTTCGCCCTCCTCAACTGCATCACGGTCGTGCCGGGCGCCATCGGCGCGTATCGGCGGGCCGCGATTGCCATGGCCGGAGAATTCTCCGCCGACACCCTCGCTGAAGACACCGATCTCACCATGCAAATTCGCAAAGACGGTTGGCGCATCGCCTACGCCCCGCGCGCGTTCGGCTGGACCGAATGCCCCGAAACCGCGCGCGACCTCCTCAAGCAACGCGCGCGCTGGGCCTTCGGAACGCTCCAGTGTCTTTGGAAACATCGCGACGCCCTCTTCAACCCGCGCGCCGGCACGCTCGGATGGGTCGCCATGCCCAACCTCTGGTTTTTTCAGATTCTCCTCGGCGCCACCGCGCCGATCGTGGATCTTCTCGTGCTCCTCGCCTTCCTCACCGGCGGCCGCGCGCTCGTCCTGGGTTTCCTCCTTATCTTTCTCGCATCCGATGTCTTCCTTGCGGGACTCGCCTTGAAACTCGACGGAGAACCGCTTCGCCGCGCGCTGTGGGTCCTGCCGCAGCGCGCGCTTTACCGCCCCCTCCTCTGCGTCGTCGTCTGGGGAGCGTTTCGCCGCGCGCTGCGCGGCGCGTTTGTCTCCTGGGGAAAACTCCCGCGCAAGGCCAGTGTCGGCGACGAGGTTCACCTCATATGAACTCTCTTCCGCGCGGCGCGTGGCCGCTCCTGAGTTTTCTGCTGCTGTCGGCGCTCGCCGCGCATGGCCAGCATCTCGCCGTTCCCGAGCACGGCGTCTACGTCGGCGCCTACCTGAGCCGCGGCGACACCGAAGATCAGATCACACCCGCCATGCTCTGCGATTTTGAGACCCTGGTCGGTCGCCGTCAGGCGATCATCGCATTTTCCAGCTTCTGGGGAGAAAAAACCTTTCCGGAGGCCCAGGTCGGCATGATTCGCGCCTACGGCGCCGTGCCGTTGATTTACTGGTCGCCCTGGGGGCCGCCCTATCGCCAAAACGAATCCCAACCCGAGTATGCTCTCGATCGCATCCTGGAAGGCCATTTCGACGCTTATGTGCGCGACTGGGCGACCAGGGCGCGCGCGACCCATCTGCCGCTCCTGGTCGCCTTCGGCCTCGAAGCGAACGGAGATTGGTTCCCCTGGGGCGGCCCCCATCAGGGCGGAGGGCAAACCCAAGAGTTCGGCCAATCGAAGAAACCGGACGGCCCCGAACGCTACGTCGCCGCCTATCGCCACGTGGTCGCCCTCGCCCGCGCCGCGGGCGCGCGCAACATCGCATGGGTTTATCACGCGCAAAACTTTTCCTGGCCGGTCGCTCCGTGGAATACGATCGCCGCCTACTATCCCGGCGACGATGTCGTGGACTGGCTCGGGCTCAGCGTTTACGGCAAACAGAGCAACAAGGAGGGTTGGCTCACGTTCGACACCGTGATGAAAATGCCTTACGGCGAGATCGTCCGTCTTCATCCCAACAAGCCGGTCATGCTCGCCGAATGGGGCGTCGGCGAGTTCCCGAGGGAGGGCAGCAAGGCCGTTTTTTTTGACGAAGCCTTTGCAGCCATGACGAAGAAATATCCACGCCTCCGCGCGGCGATTTACTGGCACGAACGCTGGCAAAACGCCGACGAAACCTGGAGCAACCTGCGCGTCGATTCTTCGCCGAAATCTCTCGCGGCCTTCCGCCGCGGGATGCGCCTCCCTTTCTGGATCGACCGCCCGGTCATCCTCCCGTAATCAGCGGCGGAGGAGCATCTCGGCGATCTGAACGGCGTTGAGCGCCGCGCCCTTCAGGAGTTGGTCGCCCGCGAGGAACATCGCCAGGCCGTTCGGATGCGACGGGTCTTCGCGGAGCCGTCCCACCAGCACCTCGTCGATCCCGCTCGCCTCGATCGGCATCGGGAAATGGTTCCGCGCGCGATCGTCCACCAGTTTGACGCCCGGCGCGCGGGAAAGAATTTCCCGCGCCTCCTCGGGCGAAAGCTTCCTTTCGGTCTCGATGAGGACGCTCTCGGAATGCGCGCGCAGGACCGGCACGCGGATGCAGGTGACGCAGATCGCGAGGCCTGGCTCGTGAAACATTTTGCGCGTCTCCTCGATCACCTTGTTTTCCTCTTCGTTATACCCATTTTCGGCGATCTTCGTGTTGTGCGAAAAGACGTTGAACGCGATCTGATGCGGAAACACCTCCTTCGTCGCCGCCTTCCCCGCAATCACCTCGCGCGTCTGGCTCTGAAGTTCCGCCATCGCCTTCGCTCCGGCGCCGCTTGCCGATTGATAGGTGGAGACCACCACGCGCCGGATTTTCGCCGCGCGATGCAAGGGCCAAAGCGGGACGCTCAAGATCGCCGCCGTGCAGTTCGGATTCGCCACGATGCCGCGATGACGATCCAGATCGCCTCCGTTCACTTCCGGCACCACAAGCGGAATTGCGGGATCCATGCGAAATGCGGAAGAATTGTCCACGACCACCGCGCCCGCCTTCACCGCATGCGGGGCGAATTCCCGGGAACGCGTCGCGCCCGCGCTAAAAATGGCAAGATCCACCTCCGCGAACGAAGAAGGGGTCACCGCCTTGACGGGATGCATCCCTCCACGGAACTCGAGATGTCGCCCCGCGGAGCGTTCCGAAGCCAACAGGATCAGTTTGTTGACCGGAAATTTCCGTCGTTCGAGAGTTTTGAGGACTTCGACGCCTACCGCGCCGGTGGCGCCGAGAATGGCAACGTTCGCGGGATTTCTCATGAGGGACGGGAAATCTCACCGCTCCTCGCAACGCCTGTCAACTTTCTTCGCCCGCCCCCATCCCCGCGTCAGGCATGGGGGAAGCCCTTTCTCGGTCGAGGAACATGCGACGCCCCCGCGCCATTTTGGACTCAAGCCGCCGCCGCGGCGCCGCCGGCGGCGGCGCCATGCCTTGCTTCGCGACCGAGCGGATTTTCCTCAAGCATGGACGGTGGAAAGGGAGGGCGAGGCCGCCGGCCGAGCCGTCGCGCCCTTCTTGTGGAGAGTCTGGAATCTCGACACGCCTCCACCATACGGTCCTCGATGGATGAGGAGGAGGGCTGCTCTCGGAAAATGGGTCGGATCCGTGGATTTGGGTCCGCGCTCGCCTCCAACGCCACGCTCTCGTTTCCCGCGCCCTTCGGACGTTTACGCGCGCTTCACCTTTTGATAGAACTCGCGCATGGCCCCGATGACCTTCCCCGAGCTTGGCAAGGTTTGGCGGCGCCTGCTTCTCGACGACGTGGTCCCGTTCTGGCTCCGTCACGGAATCGACCGCGAATACGGAGGCGTCCTGAGTTGCCTGCGCGACGACGGAACGCGGATCAACACGGACAAATACATGTGGTCGCAATGCCGGGCCATCTGGACGTTTTCAGCGATTGCGCGACGCATCGCGCCACGCGCGGATCTCCTCCAAATCGCGCGAGTGACCGCCGATTTCGCACTCAAGCATGGACGCGATCCAAGCGGCGGGTACGCCTTTCTCCTGTCGCGCAAAGGAAAAATTCTACGGGGCGCCACGAGTGTTTACACCGACTTCTTCGCCGCCTACGGCCTCGGCGAACTTTTTCGCATAACGGGCGATCCGCGCGACCTCGCCGAGGCCCTCGCCGCGTTGCGCGGCGCCATCGCGCGAATCCGCGACCCCAATTTCGATGCCTTCGCTCCCTACGCGAAACCGCCCGGCATCCAGTGGGTTCACGGCATTCCGATGATCGGCCTCGAGGTCGCCCAGGAACTCGCCGACGTGGCGCCCGAAAGGGACGTGCTCGACTTCGTGAGCGATTGCCTGAATCGCGTCCTCGCGCATCATACCCGCCCCGCGCGCCGCCTCGTCCTCGAACACCTCGGGCCGGACCACATCGAGGTGGACTCTCCCGCGGGCCGCGCGGTCGTCCCTGGGCACGGGATCGAGATGGCCTGGTTCGTGATGCATCAAGCGCAACGGCGCAAGGACCGCACCCTGGCCCTTCGCGCGGCAGAGATCATCCGATGGCTTCTCGAAGCGGGATGGGACCGAGAGTATGGCGGCCTCTTCTTGGCGATCGACGCCGACGGCGGCGATCCGTGGTGGAAACACGCCGAGATGAAAGCCTGGTGGCCGCACACCGAAGCGCTCTACGCCCTTCTTCTCGCGCACGATCTCACCCGCGAGCCGTGGTGCATGGAATGGTATTGGCGCGTGCACGCGTGGAGTTGGGCGCATTATCCAGAACCGATCCACGGCGAGTGGCGTCAGCGTCTCGACCGACAGGGACGCCCCTCCGACGCGGTGATCGCCCTGCCGGTGAAAGATCCTTTTCATCTCCCCCGCGCCGCCATCCTTTCCCTGGCGGTCTTGGATCGGCTCTCCCAAAATCTTCCGCCCCCCGAATGGATGCGCGCGTGACCTCGATCGCCCCGCCCGCGCGCCGAAGAGATTGCGGTGCGGTTCGCGATCCGCCAACGTTCGCCTTGCGCGTCTCGATGAAGCGCGCGCGGCATTTCTCGTTGCGCGTCATGCGAGGTCTGTTATATTCCGGCATTCCTTTCGCAACCTCAACCAGGAGCCCATCCAATGGCTGTAGCCGCCAACAAGCATAAAGAAAACGTCCCCGGGAAATATTACGTCGACGACCAGTGCATCGACTGCGATCTCTGCCGCGAAACCGCCCCGAACAACTTCGCGCGCAGCGACGAGGGGGGCTATTCCTACGTCGCGAAACAACCCGAAAACGACGAAGAAGAGGCTCAGTGCAAGCAGGCCATGGAGGGATGCCCCGTCGAAGCGATCGGCAACGACGGCGCGTAATTGTCTCCCTCCCGGCCATGACGCCGGAACTACGCCGGAAGCTCTATCCGCTGCGCCGCCGGCGAAACGAAGAAACTCGGCGTTCCCTCCTCGCCTCCCTGCGTGGCGCGGACTGGATCGACCGGGAGCGGATCTTTTCGCGGACGATTGCCGACGCCGTCCGCGCGTTGCTCGCGGGCGTCGCGGGAGACCCGCATCGCGAAGAACGCGCGCTGGAAGCCGCATGGCCGGAAATCGTGAGTGCCACCCTGGCTGCGCATTGCCGTCCCGGCCGCCTGCGAAACGGCCGACTTCTCGTGCTTGTGGACCATTCCACCTGGATGCATTTTCTGACGATCGAGCATAAGCGCTCGATGCTCGACGGTCTCGCGCGTCGCTTTCCCGAACTGCGGATCACCGAGATCCACTTCCGTCTCGCCTGAGCCGCGCGCTTGTCGAGCCAGACCGCGGATGTTAGCTTGAACCCCGTATGGCTGCACCCCTCTCCGAGAAGCAGAAGCGCTCCCTCTTCCGCCTCTTGTCCGACGACGACGCCACCACGCTCCGCTTGGTCAAAGATCAACTCTACGGCTTCGGAAACGAGGCGGTCCCTCAATACGAGGAATGGATCAAAGAAGTCCGCGGAACCCCTGTGGAGCAACACCTCATCGAGGTGTTGCATCACCTCAAGCGCGGCGGGTGCCACCAGGCCTTCCTCGACTATTGCGCCCGGCTGCGCGCCGATCCCCACGCCGACCTGGAAGAAGCCTGTTTCCTTCTTGCCGCCACCGAATACTCCGCCACCGACATGCAGCCCTGCCGCGAATTTCTGGATGAGATGGCGGAGGATGCGCGACTCGCCTTGGGACGAGACGGAACGCCCTCCGAAATGCAGGCGCTCTCTCAGGTCATCCACGAAAAATTTCGTTTCCGCGGCAACCACGACCGCTACTACGAAGCGGAAAACACCTATCTGAATCGCGTGTTGGAACGACGGCTGGGCATTCCCCTCACCCTCTCTCTGCTCTACCTGCTCCTTGGGAGACGGCTCGATCTCGAAATCGCGGGAGTCGCTCTCCCCGGCCATTTCATCGTGCGCTGGCGCGCGCAGTTCTACGATCCTTTCCATCAAGGCCGCCTCCTCGACGAGGAGGCTTGCCGCAAGATCGTGACGTCCCGCAATCAGGAATTCCGCGAGGAACACCTCGCCCCGGCAAGCCATCGCCAAATCGTCCTGCGGATGCTCATGAACCTCGCGCGCGTCTATGAAATCGAGGAGGACCGCCCCCGCCTCGCGCGCATCCGCCAGTATCTCCGCGCGCTCAACGGCGCGGCTTCCTAAAAAATCATGGCCGACTCCTCCTCATCCTCCCAACGCCGTTTCGGCGATCTGCGGCGCGGCTTCACCACCCTCCTTCGCGATCCCGAATGGTTTCCCAAAATCATCCTCGCCGGCATCCTCCTCATCAACCCCCTCGTCGTCGCCTTCGCGCCAGGTTGGTTTGCGAACTCGGGCCCTGCTTGGGTGCGTGCCGCCTTCCCGTGGCTCGTGCTTCTCAACGCCCTGACTTTTTGGTTCCCGCTCGGGTTCACCTTTGAAGTCCTGCGCCGCGCGCGCAGCGGCAAGGGCGATCAGTTGCCCGACTGGACGCCCTCTCTCCTCCCGCGCTACGCGCGCGAAGGCGCCGTCAAACTCTTCCTCTCGATCTTCACCCTCATCCTTCCCGTCGGGATCTGGACGGCGTTCGCGTGGCTCCTGATGGGAAAGATCTGCGGTCTCCCCGATGGAATCCTCGGTCTCGCCGCCGGCGCCGGGCTTTGGGTCGCCGTCCCCTTCTGCGCGGTGGCCTGCTGCCGTTGGCTCGATGGCGCATCCGTCGCTTCGGCAGCGCTCAACTACGCGGAAAACTGGCGTCGCTTCCGTGCGCGCGCCTCGGACTACCTCCTCGCCTCCGCCTTCCTTGCCGGCGTGAACTCGGTGACATGCTCCCTCTTCTATACGATCCCTCTCGGCGCGGTCTTCGGACTCTGTCTGGTGGACACCTGGTTCGGTCCGATCTACGCCGAGACGGTGGACCTCCCCGCCTCCTCTCGCGCGGAAAACTCGAACCTCCACTCGACGGACGTCGGCGCCTCGGAATCTGTGCGCGCATGACGCAGCTCATCCTCGGCGCGGGCGGCATCCTGGGCAGCGCGCTGACGCGGCATAACGCCGCGCGCAAGATTCCTTGCGTCTCCGCTAAACACGCGGACCTCGATCTTTGTGATCCTCCGGCCATCGAGGCGGCCCTCGACCGATACGTTCCGTCCTGCGTCGTCAACGCGGCGGCCTTGACGGCCGTGGACCTCTGCGAAACCGAACGCGAACGCGCCTTCGAGGTCAACGCCGCCGCGCCCGCGCGCGCCGCCGCCGCCTGCCGCCGACGCGGGATTCGTTTCGTCCACATCAGCACTGATTACGTCTTCGACGGGCAGCTGCGTCGTCCCTACCGCGAGGAGGACTTCGCGCGTCCGCTCAGCGTCTACGGCGCCGCGAAACTCGAAGGCGAACGGCGCGTCCTCGCCGCCGACCCGTCGGCGCTCGTGATCCGCGTCGCTTGGGTGTTCGACTGCGGCGGACGAACGTTCCTTTGCCGCCTGCGCGAAATGCTTTTTTCCGAGGAAACGCTCCGCGTCGCCGACGACCGCACGGGTAACTGCACCTATGCCCCCGACCTTGCCGAAGCCATTGAAATCCTGATCGCGCGGCGCGCTTCAGGCCTTCTCCATTTCGCGAACCGAGGCGAACTCTCGTGGCGTGACTTCGCGGACGCCCTCGTCGCCGAAGCGCGACGCCTCGGTCGTCCGATCCGCTGCCGGAAGATCGAGCCGATCTCCTCCGCCTCGCTGAATCTCGCCGCGCGGCGCCCTCCATATTCCGTTCTCGACACTTCGCGATACGAACGCCTCACGGGACGGACAATTCGCCCGTGGCGCGAAACCCTTTCCGCCTTCCTCCGAGAATAGTGGCGTGCCACTCTCAATCCTGCGTCAGCTCAAGATCGTCGAAAAGGACGGCGCGCGGATATTCCAAAAGGAAGAGACGCGCCTCGACGAAGGCCGTTCCGCTTGGAATCACCTGTTTCCCTCGCGCAAAATTCGGCGAGATGATCGTCTCGAAGAATCGCCAACCCGTCCCTTTCGGCATTGGGACGTAAAGGAAATTGCCTCTCCCTGAGCGCCCGCCAGAGAGCGGCATGCGTCGCGCGTCATACCACGCAAGCCCCACATAGATGGGACTTTTCGGAGTCGTCGGATCGTCGCTGTTCAGCCATCCTGAAAAACGCACCGATTCCCCCGCCCGAATCGGAATCAGCTCCGAGAAAATCCCGTTGCCGCCTCCTTCGATCCGCAATACCTGCCTCCCTTGGCCTCCTATCCGCGTTCCGGCGACCAGAGAGATCCCCGCTACCGAAAAATCCGAGGCCTTCCATCCGACGGGCAGCCCATCCGCCCGCGGCGTTGCCTCAAAGCCTCCCTGGACCAGCAAGTTCGCGCTTTCGACGCGGGCGGAGAAAAAAATCAACAGTCCGAATGCGCATCCCAAACGCAGGGCCATCTGCGACATGCCCTCACTTCGCCGCGAATCCCGGGAAATTCAAGCGCCAACGCCGTGCGCCGTGGCCTCGCGCGCGGCGAACGGCGGAAACGGGATGTGCGCCGACCGCCCAAGCCCCGCCAGGTTCACCCGAGCCTGGATCGGTCGCCCTTCGAGATTGACGGCGCGCACGAGGGCGCCCCCCCTGCGTCATCGGATGGATGAGCGGCGGACCGAGGCTGAAGTCGTCCTCTTGAATCTTCATGCTCCATTTTCAGGAAGGGCTTGCGCATTTGAAGCTTTGAGGATAGCCACTCCTTGCGATGCCTGCGTCGCACACCTTCACTCTGCGCGTTCGCTACGGAGAAACCGATCAAATGGGCACGTTCTACAACGCCCGCGCGCTCGATTGGTTCGAGTGCGGCCGCACGGAACTTCTTCGGGCGCTCGGTCTGCCTTACGCCGAAATCGAAGAACGCGGGCTCTATCTTCCGGTCATCGAGGCGCACGTGGAATACCTGGGCCGCGCTCGCTACGACGACCTTCTCCGCGTGACGACCTCCGTGGAGTTTGCCGGCCGCGCGCGCCTGCGTTGCCCCGTCGAAATCGCGCACGCCGCCACCTCGGCGCCGGTCGTCAGGGGATGGACCGTTCATGCGTTCGCGGACCGTCAGGGACGCGTCGCGCGTCCTCCGCTCTGGCTCCTCACTCTTTTGGAAAAACCGTTTGTCTAGGCGCTGCGCGCGCCCCCTTCTCTCGCCCGCCGCGAAAACGCGCGGGAAGGAGCGCCTCGATCCGCGCGGCGACCTCCGCGATTCCCGCGCGCGCATCCACCAACTTGACGCGGCGCGGTTCGGCGCGCGCAAGGCCGCGAAACCCTTCGCGCACCAAACGATAGAACGCCGCCTTTTGCGCCTCCATCCGATCCGCGCGACGCGTCTTCCCTCGCGCGCGGCGCAGACCCTCGACGGGATCGAGATCGAGCACGAACGTCAGATCCGGCGCGAGCCCGCCCGTTGCAAAACGGTTCATGCGCTCGACGAACCCCCTCCCTAACGCGCGCCCAACTCCCTGATAAACGACCGAGGAATCCGCATAACGATCGCTGATCACGATTTCTCCGCGGCGCAGCGCGGGGAGGATCACCTCGCGCGTATGCTGAGCCCGATTCGCGCCGAAAAGGAGGAGCTCGGCTTCTTCCGTCATCCCCTGCCCTGCGCGGCTAAACTGAAGAAGGTGCCGAATCCTCCGACCGAGCGACGTGACGCCTGGCTCCCGGGTCACGATCACCCGATGTCCCGCCCGGCGCAGGCGAGACGCCAAACGCCGGATTTGCGTGCTTTTCCCAGCTCCCTCCGACCCCTCAAACGTGATGAAATACCCCGTTCGTGCGCGCACCCGCCAAGATTCACGCGCGCGCCCGCGTCTCGCAAGCGCATTTGCGCCCCCAATCCACGGATCCGCCCCATTTTCCGAGAGCACCCCTCCTCATCATCCATCGAGGACCGTGTGGTGGGGGCGTATCGAGATTCCGGACTCCTCACCAGAAGGAGGCGGCGGCTCAGCCGACGGCCTCGCCCTCCCTGCTTGTCCCCCGCCCTCGCCGGGAGGGATCAGCGCGAGGGCGAGTGCGGAATGCGCCCTGCGTTCTCCGCGTCTCCGCGTGAACTCGGCCGGCGGCTTAAGTCCAAAATGTTGCGAGGGCGTCGCATGTTCCTCGACCGAGGATGGACTCCCCCCATGCCTTCCGCGGGGATCCCAAATCCACGGATCAGCTCCATTTTCAGAGAGATCCTTTCATCATCATCCATTGAGGATCGGAGGGGTGGGGCGTGTCGAGATTCCTGACTCCTCA
>JABWAM010000254.1 GCA_013360985.1 Verrucomicrobiia bacterium
CACCAACGCCGACCAGGTGCGCACCAACTGAGAGCTCTCCATGGACCGTTACGCCGTCATCGGCCACCCGATCGCGCATAGCAAGTCGCCTCGCATCCACGCCGCCTTCGCGCGCCAGACCGGGCAAGCCCTGTGTTACGAAGCCATCCTCGCGCCGCTCGACGGCTTCAGCACCAGCGTGCACGCCTTCCGCGCCGCCGGCGGCCGCGGCATGAATGTCACCGTACCGTTCAAGCTCGAAGCCTTCGCCCTCGCAGACCAGCACACGGCGCGTGCACGCGCCGCAGGCCGCCGGCGTGTTCGCCCAGGTGATCGTGCTCGCGCGCATCATCTTCTTCCTGATCGGCCCGATGACGGCCGTCATCTTTCCCAAGGCCGCCACCGCATTGATCGCATCAGGGGCCTCGTCTCGCCTCTTGCGCCCCGCGCTGGCGCTCGGGGCGTGTGTGCTCACGCCTGCCGCCGCCTTGCTCGCCTGGCAGGCGCCTCTCGCCCTCACGCTGCTTTCCGGCTCGGCGGACGCCGAGGCGGTCGCGCTCCTGCGCCTCGCCGTGTGGTGTCAGCTTCCGCTCTCGCTCGGTCAATTGGTGATTCCGGCGCTCTTCGCCCGTCGGCAGGAACGCCGCCTCCTCGAGTTCACGCTGCTCGCAGGTCTGCTCCCTCTCGGCCTCGCGTTCTTTCGCGGCGACCTCCGCCAGGCGTTCCTTGTCGAAGGCGCGGTCGGCCTGCTCCTCCTCGCCTTTTCCGCGATACGATTCCGAAGGGGAAGCATATCCGTCATTCCGTCTCCGGATCGAGGATAGCGCGCCATTCGGGCCGCGCGGGTCGGCGCGACCTCAAATCCACAAAGACCCCCATTCGCGCGGAGATCCAAGGCGACGCAAAAAGTCCGCGCCCCCTTTCGAGAGGCGCGGACTCCTCGCGGAAGGGTGAAGACGACCGTTACTTCGTCCCGCTCGCGATGCGCATTCCGTAGAAAGAGCGCACAACAAACGCGAGGCCGATGATCAGGAAGACCACGGCGATCTTGTGTTTGTAGGACGCGAAGCCGGGCGAGATCGCGATCTCCGCGGCGAGGATGCCGAAGAGCGTCGTGAACTTGATGATCGGGTTCAGGGCCACCGAGGAGGTGTCCTTGAAGGGATCGCCGACCAGATCGCCGACCACCGTCGAGTCGTGGAGAGGCGTCCCTTTCTGCTTGAGCTCGACTTCGACCACTTTCTTGGCGTTGTCCCAGCAGCCGCCCGCGTTGGCCATGTAGATCGCCGCGAACAGGCCGAAGAGCGCGATCGAGATGAGGTAGGCCGCGAACATCTGCGGATTGACGAACGCGAACGCTAGCGCCAGAGCGAAAACCACCACGAAGATATTGATCATCCCCGCTTGGGCGTACTTCGTGCAGATGCGGACCACCTCGTTGCTGTCGCTCTGCGAAGCCTTGGTGACTCCATCGAGCTTGATGTTCTCCTTGATGTACGCCACGGCCCGGTACGCGCCGGTGGTCACCGCCTGCATCGAGGCACCGCAGAACCAGTAGATCACCGCGCCGCCGGCGAGCAGGCCGAGGACAACCCACGGGTCCACGATGCTCAGGGGTTCGAGGCTCGCCCAGCCGAGCTGCTGCTTGAGAAGCAGCACGAGCGAGAAGATCATCGTCGTCGCGCCAACGACGGCGGTCCCGATGAGCATCGGTTTGGCGGTGGCCTTGAAGGTGTTGCCGCATCCATCGTTCTCCTCGAGGTATTCCTTGCCCTTGACGAAGTCGGGCTTGAAGCCGAACTGCTTCTCGATTTCGGCGGAGGCGTTCGGGAGGTGCTCGATCGTCGAAAGCTCGAAGACCGACTGGGCGTTGTCCGTCACGGGGCCGTAGCTGTCGACGGCGATGGTGACCGGCCCCATCCCGAGCATACCGAAGGCGACGAGCCCGAAGGCGAAGACGGCGGGATACATCATCAGATCGTGCGAAATGCCGCGGCTCGCCAGATAGGCGATCAGCATCAGGCCGAGGATCGTAATCCCCTTCCAGAAGGCGGAGAAGTTGCCCGCGACGATGCCGGAGAGGATCGTGAGTCCGGTGCCGCCCTCCTTGGTCGCGTCGACGACCTCTTTGCAATGGGCGCTGTGCATGCTCGTGAAGATGCGCGTCAGCTCGGGGATCACTGCGCCCGCGATGGTCCCGCAAGAGATGATCACCGAGAGCTTCCACCACAGATCGCCGTATTCGGCGCGAAGCATCGAACGGCTCAGGATGAACGTGGCCGCGATGCAGAGGAGCGAGGTCACCCATACCAGCGAGGTGAGCGGATGTTCGAAGTTGAACTTCTTGCCGCTCTTCGCGCCGGCCATCGAGGGAACGAGGAAGCCGTTGAGCTTCCAGGCGAGGATCGAGATGACGATCATCGCGATGCGCATCGTGAAGATCCAGACGATGAGTTTCCACTGGTTGACGGGGTTGGCCAGGAAATGACCGTCGGGAAGGACCTGGCCGACGGCCAGAAGGATGAAGCTGATGAGCGCCACGCCGGTGACGCCGTAGGTCTCGAAACCGTCGGCGGTGGGCCCGACCGAATCGCCTGCGTTGTCGCCCGCGCAATCGGCGATCACGCCGGGGTTGCGCGCGTCGTCCTCCTTGATCTTGAAGACGATTTTCATCATGTCGCTGCCCACGTCGGCGATCTTGGTGAAGATGCCGCCGCACACGCGGAGGACAGCGGCGCCGAGCGATTCGCCGATCGCGAAGCCGACGAAGCAGAAGCCCGCGAGCGCGGGCGGAACGAACATGAGCACCGTGATCATCATGATGAGTTCGATGCTGATGAGGCAGACGCCGATGCTCATGCCGGAGCGGGTCGGAATTTCATGGAGAGGCATCGGATCGCCCTTGAGGGCGGCGAAGGCCATGCGGCTGTTGGCGATGTTGTTGATCCGGATGCCGAACCACGCGACGGCGAAGGAGCCGGCCATGCCGATGAGCGACCAGAAGAGGATGAGGACCACTTCGCCGGCGCCGCACGCGGGTTGGGAGAGTTTGCCGAAGTAAAACGCCATCACGACCCCGATGAGGACGAGGAGCGCGAGGAGGAGCTTCGCCTGTTGGAGGAGATAGGTGCGGCAGGTGCCGTAGATCATCTCGGAGACGTCGAGCATGCTTTTGTGGGCCGGCAGCCGCTTGAGGTGCTTGTACTGAAAGGCTCCGAAGACGAGCCCGAGGAGACAAATCCCCATGCCGATCGCCAAGATCGTGTGTCCGCTCAGAAGATAACCGAAGAGGTCGAAGGAAATCGGATGCCGCATCTCCATCGCGGGAAGGGCGAGGCTGGCTTCGCTGGCGAGAGCGGGGAGCGCGGTGAGGGCGAGGAGCGCGAAAGCGCCGAGGGCGCGAAACGTCGTTGCGATCGTGCGGGAGGATCTCATGGAGTAGAGGGAAGAAGGTGTGATGAATTTTGTGTGGAAACTAAAAGTATGCCAAATCAAACGGCCGATTGTCAACTCGATGACGCGCGCCCAAATCCACGGATAAGCTCCATTTTCAGAGAGATCCTTTCATCATCATCCATCGAGGATCGGTGGGGTGGAGCGTGTCGAGATTTCCGACTCCCC
>JABWAM010000255.1 GCA_013360985.1 Verrucomicrobiia bacterium
TTGCGCTGGCGCTGCTCGCGGCGCGTCCCTCCTGGCGCGCCACAGCGACCGATCTTTCCGCGGAAGCGCTCCTCCTCGCGCGCGAGAACGCGGCGCGGCTGGGCTTGGAATCGCGCGTGACATTCCGCGAAGGCGACCTCTTCGCGCCTTTGATCGCCGGCGAAGTTTTTGATCTCGTCGCCGCAAATCCGCCCTATATCCCGACGGCAAAGATCGCTTCCCTCGAACCCGAAGTGCGCGATCACGATCCGCGACCGGCGCTCGACGGCGGCGCGGATGGACTCGACATCATCCGCCGCCTCGTCGCCGAAGCGCCGAAGGCGCTCGCGCCCGGCGGCCGTCTCCTCCTCGAGGTCGGGCACGATCAGGCGGACGCCGTCGCGGCGCTTCTCCAGGAGCGCGGATGGAGGGAGGCTGCGTTCACCGCGGACCTTCAAGGATGCCGACGGATCGTCGAGGCGCGGATCGGCGGATAACTCCCTCTCGAACCCCACGGAACGGCCGGAGCGGGAGTATCGGAAGACATTGCGCGCGGCAAAATCTCTTCGTTTTCGCACCGATCTTTCAACTTGGGCAGAGGCGGCCTCTGGGCTAGATTGGCGGCATGAGTTCGGAAGCCCCTCCCCCGATGCCGCCGACACCGGCGCCGCCGCCTTCCCCAGCCCGCCTCTTGACGGCGAGCGCGCCGCCCGCGTTTTCGAAGCGTCCCTCCTCGGGCTGGCTGCGTTTTTTTCTCATCGTCAGCCTGCTCGCCAACGCGGGGCTCTTCTTCTATCTGCGCGCGGCCTGTTCCCAACGCGGTATCGGAGGGACGCCCTTCTCCGAACGCCATCTCAGCGGCGAGCACGGAGCGAAGCATCGCATCGCGGTGATCCGGATCGAGGGGTTGATCGCCACCGAGATCGGAGGGCGCATCGGCTACGACGGCATGGTGGGCGACATCCGCGAGCAGATGCGCCTTGCCATCGAGGATGACACGGTGAAGGCCATCCTCCTGCGCATTGATTCGCCGGGCGGCGAAGTGCTGGCGTCGGATGAGATCTACCGCGTCGTGCGCGAGGCGCGAAAGCTGAAGCCGGTCGTCTGCAGCATGGGGTCGGTCGCCGCGAGCGGCGGGTACTACGCCGCGATGGGCGCGAACTGGATCGTCGCGGACAATCTGACGATCACCGGCTCGATCGGCGTGGTGCTGGAGACGCTCAACTACAAGGGCCTCTTCGACAAGATCGGCCTGAAGTCGCTCACTCTGAAGAGCGGGAAGTTCAAGGATCTCCTCAACGGCGGCCGCGATCCGTCGGAGGAAGAGATCCAACTCGTGCAATCGCTGATCATGGAATCCTACGAACAATTCCTGGGAATCGTGGCCGCCGAGCGCAAGCTCGACCGCGAGGATCTGCGGAACGGGATCGCCGATGGGCGCGTCTTGTCGGGGAAGCAGGCGCTCGCGGCAAAGCTCGTGGATCAACTCGGCTCCTTCCAGGACGCCGTCAAGAAAGCCGAAGAGATGGGGAAAGCGCCGGAGGCCGAAGTCTTCGATTACGTGGTCCCCTTCTCGCTGCGGAACTTCCTCTCGCTTTTCGCGGAGGCGCGCGCGCCGAAAATCGATCTCGGCCTCGCCGCCCCGACGCTCCGCCTCAAACCCGGCAAGCTCTACTACCTCTCGCTGCATTTGTATTGATCGGCTTGTGACGGAGGCGCGCGGGGGGTATCCTGCGGCGATGCGCGCGCGGAGTTTCGTTGTTGCGACGGGATTGCACGCCGCCCTCGTCTTCGGCGCGCACGCCCAAGAAAAATCCATGCCCGAATTTCGCGTCGTTTCCCCCGCGTTTGCCGAAGGCGCCCCGATCCCCGCCCGACATGCCTACCATGCGGAGAACCTCTCGCCGCCGCTCGCGATCCGCGGAGTCCCTGCCGCCGCGCGCGCGCTCGCGCTGATCGTGGATGATCCCGATGCCTCCTCCGGCGCGTGGGTCCACTGGCTTCTGGCCAATCTTTCGCCCGACATTGCCTTGATCGCCGAAGGAAAACCTCCCGAAAGCGCCATCGTTGGACGAAACGATTTCGGCGCCGCCGCCTGGGGCGGCCCCGCGCCGCCGAGCGGGACACACCGCTATTTTTTTCGGCTGATCGCGCTCGACGCAAAACTCGATCTCAAGCCCGGCTTCACCCGCGCCCAACTCGAAGGCGCGATGAAAGGGCATATCCTTCGCAGCGCGCAGACGATGGGGACCTTCTCGGCGCGATGACGCGCGCTCGGCGCGCGAAGCGTCGCAAGCCGTCCGTCGCGGGAAGGACGGCGGGAAGAATCGAGCGGCGCCAGCCGCCCATCCGCGCGCTACGCGAACAGTTTCATAAGCGGCGCCGCCTTCTCCACGGCGACGGCGCCCTTGCGGAGCACCCAGGTCTCGGGATGGCGCAGGGTTTCTCCCGGCTTGAGCGTTCGCGACGGCCCCATCGATTCCATCTCGACCATGAAATTGTCGGGGCCGATGTAGAACGCCAGATTCGTGTTGAGCGGATACGCCTCTCCCGGTCGCCAGTCCACTTTCTTCGCGAACGTGAGCGCGCGCGCCGCATCGCTCATCGCGAAGATGCCGCGCGGCGCCTGGATCATCCGTTTGTTTTCGACGCCGCGCGGGGTGACGACGAGGGTTTCGTCGCCGACGGCGATCTGCGGATCGTGAAAACCGCCTTTCCCCTGTCCTCCCCAGGTGCGGAAATGGACGAGCGAAAAGTTGTCCCACGCGCTGCCGTCGCCCAGGGGGATCGCATAACGCGCGCCGACGCCGGGAAGGGTGCACGTGAGCGCCCACACTCCGGCGCAGTAGAGCATGTTGCCTGCGTTGGTGAGGAAGTTTTCCACTTCGAGGCGATCGGCGGACACGGCGCGCACGGCGAACCCGCGTCGCGTGGCGTTGAGAGGACAGGTCGCGCCCGTGACGCGAAAGCCGTCTCCGAAGATCTCGAGTTCGCACGGCGCGTTGTCGGGGGCGTAGCTGTCTTCGCTTTCATCGGCGCCGGGGTGCGCCGCCCAAACGCGGTGTCCGCCGCGCAGGTCCCACGCGCCACGCCGCATTTTTCCGGGCTTCCAGAAAAGGAGGTTCTCGCCGCCGGCCAGGCTGAGATGCGCGAGGCGCGGCCCAAAATCGGTCACGGCCACGAGACGGAGGACCGGCGTGGTCAATTCGACGGCTACCGAACCTTCCAAGGTAGTTTTTTGGATCTGGATCATGGGAAAGAAGCGGAGGCTCCGCGACCAGGTGGGGACGCGGCGGGAGGATGGTCATGTCCTCAACGACCAAAACGGAGGACTTTCTCGTCGCGCGCGCGCGGCGCCGGCCGCTCGTTTTCGGCGCTCCCGAGCGGATGGATTTCTTTCGAGCGAAAAAGAGGCCTCTATTTCGGCTTTCGAGGGAGGCCTTCATTATCCTGTCTGCGGCTTGTTTTCAAACATCCTTTGCCGGCGGTTCGCGGCGTTCCTCCGGCGGTTTGATCGCGCGAAATTCACGCCAAAGGAGGAGGTCATAAACGATCTTGAGGCCGCCGGCCAAAAAGAACGGAGCGCCGACGAGCCCGAGGGGCGTC
>JABWAM010000256.1 GCA_013360985.1 Verrucomicrobiia bacterium
TGTGAGGAGTCTGGAATCTCGACACGACCCACCCCTCCGATCCTCGATGGATGATGATGAAGGGAGATCTCTGAAAATGGAGCTTATCCGTGGATTTGGGGCGATGTCCCCGCCGTGCGAACAGCCTTACGGAAGAAAAATCTGCGGCTTCCTGCGGGTGGCGCGAGCGGTCCTCGAAGCGTCTGCGAAGACGAACCTCTCCTTCCGAGAGCCGTTCGGAAGGAGTCGAAAGAGAGTCCGCGGCGCCAAACCTCAAGAGGTCCTGCGCGAGCGAAGTCCGACGAGAGCCAACAACGCGATGCCGAGCAGCGCCGCCGCACCCGGCTCGGGGATCGACGTGATGCTCACGATGCCCTGGCTCGCGAAGAGGCTCGTATCCCAGGTCATCCCTCCGCTCAACGTCGGCAGATCCCATGAGGCGATGCTTCCCGCCCACGCCGCGGCGTCCACAAAGTCGAAGACCTCGCCTCCGAGGAAGGTGTAGCCGAGGTTGGAGACGAGGACCCCGCCGCCCAATGTCAACGCCCCCTGCACGATCATGCGGTCGAACGCGCCCGCGTTGGTGCCCGCGATCTCGAGCACGAGCAGCGAACTGCCGGTCAAGGTCAGATTGCTCGTGAACGTCAGTTCGCCCGGCGAGTGGCCCGGAGAAATCGTTCCCTGGTTGGTCACCGCATCCGCCTGGATCGTTCCGCTGCCGCGGATCGCGCCGCCGCTGCCGATCTGCAAACGATCGCTCCGCCACAACGATCCGCTTCCCGCCAGAACGAGGCTCTGGAAGTTCGTCGGCGCGCCGGTGTTCGCCACCGAATCGAACGTGTAGCCCGCGAGCCCGACCGCGTTCGTCGCCGAGTTGAGCTGGAAACGGTTGTCGCCCTGGAAGGTGATGTTCGCGAACGGCGTCCCTCCGAGGATCGGCGAGGCGTTCGCGATGCCGCGAAAACTCAAAACCCCGTTCGTCAGCACGATGCGCCCCGGGCCGCCGGCGTCGATCGTGGGCGCCGCCGCGGTGAACTGGAAAACGCCGCCCTGGTTGAGGATCTGGTTGCCCGCCCCGGCGCCGATTCTCAATGCGTTGGCTTCGAGAATGCCGCCGCTGGAAACCTGGACGAGGTTGCTGACCGATCCGCCGTCGTAACCCGCATAAAGATCGCCTCCGGCAACGAGCGTTCCCGCGTCGGAGACGAAAATCCGATTCCCGCCTTCGCCGCTCTGCATGCCGAGATAGACGTCGGCGGCGTTTTTCCATAGCGAGCCGGCGCCCGAAATCGTGATCGTGTTGTTGCTCGACCCCGCGCCATTGGAATCGATCCATGCCTCGTGATTGAAGACCGCGCCGCCATTGAGGATCCGCAGTTCGTTGCCGGCGGATGATTGGCGGCCGATGAAAAGATTGCCCGAGTTGGTCCACACGGAGCCGGCGCCGGTCACGATCGCCTGGTTGCGTTCGCTTCCCGTGAGATAACCGAGGGTGGGAGAGGTTCCCCAGACGGTTCCTCCGTTGCTGATGACGAGCGTGTTGTCGCGGCCGATCCACCCGATGGTGAAATTGCCGGTCTGCCGCCAGAGCGATCCGCTGCCTGTGATGAGCGCGAGATTGTTGCTGATCTCCAGGCTTCCGCCGGCGCTGACCACCTGGCCGCCGTCGCGAATGAAGAGTTGATTGCCCGCGCCGGTGACTTTCAGCGCGTGCGTGTTCGTCCAGAGCGATCCGCTTCCGGTGACCACCGCGTAATTGTTGCTCTGGCTGCCGTTCCCTCCGATATTTCCGTACGAGCCGCGCACGAATCCGCCGTTGCTGATCGTCAACGAGTTGCCGTTGCCCGACGGCCCTACGTTCAAATACGCATCCTCGCCGCCCCAGGCATTCCACGTCGATCCCGAATCGGCGACCACCACCGCGTTTTCCCGTCCGCCGTTCGCGCCGATGGTGGCGCCTTCGCTGACCACGGCGCCGCCGTCGCGGATGGTCAGGCTGTTCCCTCCGCGATTGTAGCCGACGATCAGCCCGTAGGTCGAAGCAAACCCCATGTTGCTCCAGACCGAGCCGGCGCCCGTCACCAGGACGCGATTGCTCGCGCCGAGATATCCGCCGATCGCGGGATTCGCGGACGAGGCGGTCGAGCGCACGACGGCGCCGTTCGAGACGATGAGCCAATTGTGATTGGCGCCCTCCCCTCCGTTGTCGCCGAGTTGGAGGGCGCCGGAGCTTTGCCAGAAGGAACCGGGGTCGGTGACCAGCATCCGGTTGCCCTGGCCGTCGGGCGAAAATCCCATCTGCCCGAGCGCCACGTTCGTGAGCTGCCCGCCGCTGGAGATCTGCAGGGTGTTGTTCGTCCCGTAGCCGAAGAAATAGTTCGTGCCCGCGTTGTCCACCCCCGTCGTGATCGTCGTGGTTTGATTGTCTTCCGCGGCGGCAAAGGGCGCCGCGCCGAGGGCAGCCAAGGACACCATCCAAGCAAGCAACATGACGGAACGTTTCATGATACGTCTCCCGGTGAAGGAATAAAGAAGACCGACGAAAAACGCTTCTTTTACTAAAAAGATCCCGTGGGAAACTCAATTCTTTTGAAATGGATTTTTTCGATATCGACATGGACGAAAACGATGCTTCCGCGGCGTGAGTCCCAAAGGTGGCGAGGGCGTCGCATGTTCCTCGACTGAGGATGGACTCCCCCCACGCCTGACGCGGGGATTTGGACGCGTCTCGACATCTGCCCGGCGGTCTGTAATCCTTGCCTCCTTCGGAGGCATTTCCATGACCAAAAAGAAACGCATCGGCGTCTTGCTGTCGGGCTGCGGGGTGTACGATGGATCGGAAATCCACGAGTCCGTGCTCCTGCTCCTGGCCGTGGATCGCGCCGGAGCGGAAGCGCTCTGTTTCGCGCCGAACGCCCCGCAGCGCGCGGTGGTCAACCATCTCACCGGCGAAGAGGCCGCCGGCGAGCGGCGGAATATCCTCGTCGAGTCCGCCCGCATCGCGCGCGGGAAGATCCGTCCGATTGGAGATCTCCGCGCCTCCGAGGTGGACGCCCTCATCTTGCCCGGCGGCTTCGGCGCGGCGAAAAATCTCTCCGATTTCGCGTCGTGCGGCGCGCGGTGCGCGGTGCATTCGGAGGTGAAACGGGTGATCCGCGAGATTCATGCGGCGGGGAAACCGCTCGGGTTCATCTGCATCGCGCCGGCGGTCGCCGCGCGCGTGCTGGGCGAAGAGCGTCCGAAGCTGACCATCGGCGCGGATCCGGCCACCGCCAAGGCGCTCCAAGAGATGGGCGCGGAGCATGTCGCGTGCGGCGCGCAAGAGATCGTCGAGGATCCGGAAAAAAAGATCGTGAGCACGCCCGCGTACATGCTCGGGAAAGGGATCGCCGAAGTTGCCGACGGCATCGAGAAGCTCGTCCGCCGCATCCTCGCGATGGCGTAATCGTCCCAAATCCACGGATCCGCTCGATTTTCAGAGAGCAACCCTCCTCATTATCCATGGAGGATCGGAGAGGTGGGTCGTGTCGAGATTCCAGACTCCCCACACGAAGGGTGTGACGGCTCGGCCGGCGGCCTCGCCCTCCCTTTCC
>JABWAM010000257.1 GCA_013360985.1 Verrucomicrobiia bacterium
CCCTTCTCCGCCTCGATCCTTGAACGTCGACCCTCGACCGCATCCCCGCCCTCCCCGCTTCGCGAGGAAATCGACCGGCGGCCGAGCCGAAGATCCTTGAAGAAAGAATGACCCACAGAGGACAACTCGAGGGCCGTCCGAGGCGGGAGGCCGATGGGAAGAGGAAAGATCTCCACGGAGGCCTCGTTCAAAATCGAGTGGTCTCTTGAACTCGTTTCTCTTATCGTTCTCTCGGGCATGGCTCCTCTCTCGCGCAATCTCGCGCTCTTCACCTTAGCTTTTTGGCTCGGGGTCGCCGTCCTTTTCAGCGCCGTCGTCGCGCCCACCCTGTTCGATCCGGATGTGGCCAGCGGCCTCAGCCGCGACATGGCCGGTGCGATCAACACGGCCCTCCTCCGCCGCGTCTACCTGATCACCTACATCTGCGGCGGTCTCGCGGCCTTTCTGCTCGCCGTCTGCTGGGTCCTCGAGCGCGGAGGCAGTCCGTCGCCGAAACGCGCGTTCGGTCTCTGCCTTCTCCTCCTTCTCGGCAACGTCGCCAACGACGTCGGCATCCATCATCGCCTCAGCCGGATCCGCGTGGAGATGACCAATCCCACGGCGCACTCGCTGGCCGACCTCAAGGCGAGCTTCGACCGATGGCACAAAACTTCGGTCTGGGTCTTCACCGCCAGTCTCGCCTTCGGAAGTCTCGCCATTCTCCTGCTGCTTCCGCCGGGGAACTCCGGCGGCGCCCGTCGGCGGCGCTGAACCGCGCGCTGAAGGCGCGCGGCGTCGGAGGGCGGCGAAGAGGATGCGTTCGAGGTTCGAAGTTCGAGGAGATGGCGACCCACTCCGAAAGGGGTCGGAGTCGCCGCGAGATGGCCGTCCGACCATTCCGCGCGACGGTTTGACGAAAATCGTTCGCGGAGATTTTTGAAAAAGGTTATCGGCGGCGGCGGCGGCCGAATCCGCTGGTGACGAACCCCGATCCAACGCGCACGGCTTTGCCGCGGATGCCCTCGGTCGCCTCGAACGCGCGGGTGTACACGTAGGGAAAGTTTTCGAGCTTTCGGCGCGCGATCTTCTGGCCGATGAAATGCTCGATCGCGCGCACCTGATCGAGTTCGCTTCCGACGACGAGCGTGCAGGCGTCGCCGACGGCCAGGGCGCGCCCCGTGCGTCCGATGCGATGCACGTAATCCTCGGGATGAAGCGGCACATCGTAGTTGATCACGTGGCTGATTCCCTCGACGTCCAGGCCGCGCGACGCGATGTCGGTGGCCACCATGATCTCCACCTTCCCCTTGCGGAAGCCTTCGAGCGACCGCTCGCGTTCCGCCTGCGTGCGGTCCGAGTGCAGCACGGCGACGGCATGCCCATCGCGGCGGAGGAGGTGATGGACGCGGTCGGCGCCGTGTTTCGTGCGCGTAAAAATGAGGACCTGATCAAAATTGATGCGCCGCAACAGTTCGATCAAGAGCGCATCCTTCTGATCTTCCGCGACGGGATAGAGCGCGTGGGCAACCGTCTCGGCGGGCGACCGCGCGATGCCGATGGCCACCCGCTCCGGGTTCCGCAGCGCCCACTGGCAAAGCGTCTCGATCTCGGGCGGGATCGTCGCCGAAAAAAGCATCGTCTGCCGTTTCTTCGGGCAGCGATCCAGGATGCGCCGCACGTCGGGGAGAAATCCCATGTCCAGCATCCGATCCGCCTCGTCGAGGATCAGGACTTCGACGTGATCGAGCCGCGCCTCGCCGCGCTCCATGAGATCGAGGAGGCGGCCCGGCGTTGCGACGAGGATGTCCACTCCCTGACGAAGCTCCTGAATCTGCCGTTCGTACCCCACCCCGCCGTACACGACGCACACGCGCAGATCGGTGAAGCGCCCATAATCGCGAAAGGCGGTCTCGACCTGCGCGGCGAGTTCGCGCGTCGGGCCGAGCACGAGGCAGCGCGGCCGCGGCTGATGCGTTCCGAGGCGGCTCAGCGTCGGCAGGGCGAAGGCCGCGGTCTTGCCGGTGCCGGTCTGAGCGCTCCCGACGATGTCGCGTCCTTCGAGGAGAAGCGGGATGGCGCGGAGCTGGATGGGCGTGGGATCGGTGTACCCGACGGCGCGCACGCCTTCGAGAACCTTGGGCGCAAGCCCGAGTTGGGTAAAAGCCATGAGACGCCCACTATGGGGTGCTTCACCAGAATTGCCAATCTCCGCGTGCGAGCACCCAAAGTCCGAGCAGGAAGTTCGTCAGCCCGTGCGCGAGGACACAGAGGAAGAGATTGCGCTTCCAGCAGAGGAGCGCGCCGTAGGCGATTCCCGCCGCGATCCCCGCCACCACGCGATCGTGCTCGAAACCGAACAACACCGCCGTGATGAGGAACGATCGCCAGGTGAACGCGCCCAACGGAACCTTTCGGAAATCGGAGTCAAGGATCCAGCGCATGAGGAATCCACGCCAGAAAAGCTCCTCGATCACCGCGACCACCACCGCGCTGCCGAAAAGCCGAAAAACGGCCCAGACCCAGAACCCAACCTCCGAACGGTCGCGCAGCGCTTGCGGCGTCCACGCCGCTTCCCCCGTCTCGGAGGCGAGCCCGAGGGATCGGAGGATCGCGCGCGATCCTTGATCCACGGGATCGAGCCCGATCCAGATCATGAACACCGCGACGCCCACCGCGACACCGGACCAATGCCGGCTCGGGCGCAGATCCGCGTAGGCGCGCCGCCACGCGATGAGCAGCGCGCCGACGACGATCGTCCGCAGCGGATAAGCCCAAATCGCCGCGTCGGAGGAGGTTTGCTGGAGGAGGAGGCCGGCCAGCCAGACGACGAAGGGGACCACCCACGGGCGGGCGGCCGCGCCCCATGGCAGATGCGCGGAGGAATCGGACATGGCGTCGCCGCTCTATTTCACCCGCTGGGATTCCTTGCGGCCTCCTCCGTCGCGACGCCGGGCGAACGGACTGATCAGAATTCGCGTGATGCGCTCCAAAACGGTGGGCGGCTTATTCGGCAACGGACCGGCGGCGCCATCCGTGCGGACCAAATCGCGCGTCAGACGCAGCTTGCTGTCGGTCGGTTTCGCGGCTGCCGAACGTTCCGCGGTTTGGCGGGAGGACTGAAGCTCGGCGGCCACCTTGCGCTCCATCCGCGTCAAGGGGTCCTCGTAATGCGTTTTCGCGAGCGGATCTTTCGTTCCCGCGGCCGGCGCGGCGGCGGCGGCGGGAGGCGCAAGCAAATCGGCGATGGGAGTGAACTCGGCAGCCGGCGCCCATTTCATTCCCGAATGATCATAAATCAGGTCCTCCGAAAGCACCCGCCCTTCGCGGACCCACGCGCGCAACGTTTCCAATTCGACAGGGCCGTATTGCGATTGGTCGCGCGTCTGAAGAGTGAAGAGCGACATGCCGCGCCCGATTGTGTGAATGCCCCAAGGTCTTGCAAGCACAATCCCCTTCCCCCAATCCCAAATCCCCGCGTAAGGCATAGGGAAGCCCATCCTCGATCGAGAAATGCGTGACGCTTCTCCAACATTTTGTGGTGAAGCCGCTGCTGCGGCGCCGCCGGCGGCGGCGCCCTCCCTCGCTTCGCGA
>JABWAM010000258.1 GCA_013360985.1 Verrucomicrobiia bacterium
CGACGCCGGCGCACTGGCAGGCGCTCCAGGACGCCCTCCAGCAAAAGCTCGGCACGCGGGTCCGCCTCCGCGCCGACGGCAAAGGCGGCCGCATCGAGATCGCGTTTTTCGAGGCGGGCGATCTGGATCGTCTCCTCCAGATCCTCGACGTGCAGTTGTGACCTCACGCCTCCTCGCGGCGCCCCTCGCCTTTCTCCTTGCGGCCGTCGCCTGCCGCGGAAGCGAGGCGTGGCGCGCGTTCGATTCGGAGCGCGCCCTGGCGCACGTGCGCAAACTCGTCGAAATCGGCCCGCGCCCTTCGGGTTCACCCGAAATCGAGCGGACGCGTGAGTATCTGACCGCACGGCTTCACGAGGCCGGCCTGAAGGTGCGCCGGCAAACGTTCATGGAGCCAACGCCGCGCGGCCCGATCGAGTTCGTCAACCTGATCGCCGAAGTTCCGGGACGCTGGACGGATCATCTCCCCTGGCGGCGCCCAAAGACCCTCCTCCTCGCCTCGCATTACGACACGAAATGGATGCCGGAAATCCGATTCGTCGGAGCGAACGACGGCGGATCGAGCGCGGCGACGCTCGTCGAAATTGGGCGCGTCGCGGCGGCGGCAAGGCTTCGCCCCTGGGGTTGCCGCCTCGAACTGATCTTTTTCGACGGCGAAGAAGCCGTTCGCGCGTATTCGCCCGAGGACGGACTCCACGGATCGCGTTACTTCGTGCGACGCGCGAAGAAGACGGGCGCCCTCGACCGCATCCGCGCCCTGATCCTCCTCGACATGATCGGCGACCGCGACCTGTCAGTTCTCCTCCCGCGCGGAGATCCCGATCTCACCCGCCGCATCTTCGCCGCGGCGGCGTCCCTCGGCATGCGGGAAAACTTTCGTTATTCCCCCTCGGAAATCCTCGATGATCATGCGCCGTTCGCCGCGGAGGGCGTGCCCGCCTTAAACCTCATCGATTTCGACTACGGACCTTCCAACGCCTGGTGGCACACCGCCGAGGATACCCTCGACAAAATCCGCGCGCGCAGCCTCGAGATCGTCGGGAAAACCCTCCTCAAGGCGCTCGAGACCGAGGATGGCGCGCTTCCGTCGATCTCGAAATTCGGATCAGATCCCCATCGCCCATGAATTCAAAGACGCGTGCAGGAGGCAAGCCGTCTTTCCAAATCCCCGCGTAAGGCGTGGGGGGAGTCCATCCTCGGTCGAGGAACATGCGACGCCCTCGCCACATTTTGGACTCAAGCCGCGGCTGCGGCGCCGCCGCCGGCGGCGCCCTCCCTCGCTTCGCGACCGAGCGGATTTTTCCCAAGCACGGACGGTGGAAAGGGAGAGCGAGGCCGCCGACCGAGCCGTCGTATCCCTCTTGTGGAGGGTCGGAAATCTCGACACAACCCACCCCTCCGATCCTCCAGGGATCATGATGAGGGGTGCTCTCTGAAAATCGAGCTGATCCGTGGATTTGGGTCTTCCTGAAGCATGGAAGCCATGCTTCGCGGCCTTTTCGCCAATGCGTTGCGGGTGAGCTTCATGTGAAGCGCCTTCCGGAAGCCATGACTTTTCCGATTGGCTCGTCCGGGGTGGCGCATTGATCGGATCCCCCTTTTTCGAGCCAGGTGGAGAGTTCCTCTGATCTGTAGGTGATGATGAGTTGGAGTTGTGGGTTGATCCATCCCGTCAGAGGACTTCAGGGTCCGATCTCCCCACAGCATACGGCACTCCCGCGTGTGCTCAAACAGCGCCGCGATCCGCCGATCCCGTAATGAGGATGCTTCTCCGAGAGCTCCTGCAGTCACCGGGTCAACTGCTCCTGCCGCGGGGACAAAGGCCTTCCCCGATACCAGAAAGTTGCCCGGGACAACCCAAGGATTCGGCACGCCGCACGCCCGGAACATCGCCTCGCCTGGACCGTCTCTATCGCCGTCTGCCGACGATGCCCCGGGCTTACCATTTTTTCGCATACCGCCTCCAAGACGCGCTTGCCCAAAAGAGCCTCCGCCAGCATCTATCTTGAGATCTACGTTCCCGCGCTCCAGATCCTTGAGCCGTCGAGCCTCGTTGATATCTATCTGCCCGAACTGCTGCTTCCACCGATGGAACCTCATCTCCGAGATGTTCATCTCCTGGCATCCCTCCACGATTGACTTCCCGCTGTCGGTCTCTCGCAAGATGCGATCTTCTCTTCCGTCGAGGATCGTTTGTCTTTCATGGTCGAGGGTCTCCTCTTGCTCCCCAGGCGGCCATCTCCCTGGCTCAAAAGCGAGGTTGCCTCACGAGCATCAGCCGAGCTTCTCTCTCGACACGTCCCCATTGATCGCCCAAACTGCATTTTTATGAACGCGTCTTCCCTCGTCTCGCAAAAGCTCGCTCTCTTCGGCGGTCCGAAGGCCGTCGAGTCGGAACCCAAGGATCTGTTTCACTGGCCGATCGTGACCGCCGAGGATGAAGAGGCGGTCCTCGGCGTGCTGCGCGCCGGTTCGATGAGCGGCACGGAGATCACGAAACAGTTCGAGGCCGAGTTCGCGAGCTGGATGGGAACGAAATACGCGCTCGCCTGCTGCAACGGGACGGCCTCCCTCCTCGCCGCGATGTGGGCCTGCGGCGTGCGCGCCGGCGACGAGGTGATCTGTCCGAGCATGACCTACTGGGCAAGCTGCGCCGGCGCTCTCACGCTCGGGGCCACGGTCAACTTCTGCGACATCGAGCGCGACTCCCTCTGCCTCGATCCGCGCGACCTCGAACGCCGCATCTCGCCGAGAACGAAGGCGATCGTCGTCGTGCATTACGCCGGTTATCCGGCCGACATGGACGCCATCCTGGCCATCGCCAGCCGCCATGGAGTCAAGGTCATCGAAGACGTGTCCCACGCGCAAGGCTCGCTCTCCAAGGGGAAGATGTGCGGGACGCTGGGCGACATCGCCGGCCTCAGCCTGATGGCGGGCAAATCGTTTGCCGTCGGCGAAGGCGGAATGATCCTCACCCAAGACAAGGCGCTCTACGAGCGCTGCGTCGCCTTCGGCCATTACGAACGCACGGGCGTCTGGACGCGCTGGGGAGGAAAATCGAAGACGCTCGACGATCCGGATCTCGCCCGATACGCGGGCCTTCCGCTCTTCGGCGTCAAACATCGGATCAACCAGACCTGTTCGGCGATGGGGCGCGTTCAGCTCCGCCATTACCCCGCGCGCATCGCCGAAATTCAAAAGGCGTTGAATCGTTTCTGGGATCTCCTCGAGGGCGTGCCCGGGCTTCGCGCGCATCGGCCGCCCAAGGGAAGCGGCAGCACGATGGGCGGCTGGTATTTCGCGCGCGGACTCTACCGCGCCGAGGAACTCGGCGGCCTGTCCTGCGACGACTTCTGCGCCGCGGTTCGCGCCGAGGGCGTGGGCGCCTGCAGCGTCGGCTGCAACAAGCCGCTCCACGATCATCCGCTCTTCCATACCGCCGACCTCTTCGGCATGGGCAAACCCACGGCGATCGCCTTCGGCCAACGCGACGTGCGCCAGGGGGCCGGCGCGCTGCCCGTCTCGGAAGCGGCCCCGAACATCGCCTTCGGCGTGCCGTGGTTCA
>JABWAM010000259.1 GCA_013360985.1 Verrucomicrobiia bacterium
ATCATCCATCGAGGATCGGAGGGATGGTCATATCGAGATTCATGACTCCCCACAAGAAGGACGCAACGGCTCGGCCGGCGGCCGCGTCCACCCTTTCGTATGCGAAATCATTTGTGACGGCTCGGCCGGCGGCCTCGCCCTACCTTTGCTGTTCGAGATCTTTCTCCAAGGATCCGAAAGTGTTCTTGCGAAGCCGGGCGTTGCGCCATCCCCATCCGTCTCCTTTCCTCGCGAAGCGAGGTCGGGCGAGGCCGCCGGCCGAGCCGCCCAATCTCGACGGGATTCAGGGAAGATTCCGCCCTCGCCCTGACTTTCTCCGCTCCGTGCTTGAGATCAATCCGCTCGGTCGCGAAGCGAGGGAGGGCGCCGCGGCCGCGGCGTGAGTCCAAAATGTGGCGCGGGCGTCGCCTGTTCCTTGATCAAGGAGGGACTCCCCCCCACGCCTGACGCGGGGATTTGGGGCGCCAGCGCCGCTTGACTCGCGGAGGTGAACCTTCGACCCTCCGCGGGATGACCCCCGCCTTCGACGCCGTTTTCTTCGATCTCGACGGCACGCTGGTGGATTCCTTCGACGACATCGCCGCGTCGGTGAACCACGCGCTCGCCGCGTGCGCGCATCCGACGCAAGCCCCCGCGACGATCAAGAGTTGGGTGGGCGAGGGCATCCATGCCTTGATGCGGCGCGCGCTGGGCGCCGACGATCCCGAACGCATCGAGCGCGCGGTCGCCGCGTGGCGAGGGCATTACGAGGCGCATGGTCTCGACCAAACGCGGCCTTACGACGGGATCGTTCCTCTGTTGAAACGGCTGCGTCAAGCGAAGCTGCGCCTCGGAGTCGTGAGCAACAAGCTCGAGCATCTCACGCGCGCAATGCTCGACGGCCTTCGCCTGACGCCCTTTTTCGAGGTTGTCGTGGGCGGCGACACCGCTCCGAGCCGAAAGCCCGATCCGGCGCCTCTGCGTTTCGCGGCGGAGAAACTCGGCTTGGCCGGCGGCCGCTTCCTGTTCGTCGGCGACACCTCGAACGACCTCCTGGCCGCGCGCGCCGCCGGCTGGAGTTCCTGCGCCGTAACCTGGGGACAATGCGACGAGTCCACCCTTCGCGCGCTCGGCCCCGATCATCTCATCCGCCATCCGCGCGCGCTCGGCGATCTCGTCCTGGGTTGACTCCCGCGGCCGCGGAAGAGAGATCGCCTCCGCCGCGCGGTTGCAGGCGGATGTTTCCTTCTTGGAAGCGCGAAATATCCAGGCTAGAAGTCTCGTGTGCCCGACAAGACGATCCAAGAGATCAGCAAGACCGCGAAGGATTTTTACGAAAAGGGGCGGATTGCCGTCGAACGAAAGAACTACGAAGACGCGATCCATTTTCTCGGCGCCTGCCTGGAGAAAGAGCCCGGCTTCCTTCAGGGGCGCAAGCTGCTCCGCGTCGCCCAGCTCCGCCGCACGCAGGGCGGGGGCGCCATCAGCCGCATTTTCGGTTCCATGGGGGGCGCGCCCGCCCTCGCGAAGGCCATGGCCAATTTGCGGAAAGATCCGGCGAAGGCGCTCCAGGCGGCCGAGAAAGCCCTCGAAAGCAATCCCAGCAACGTCCAGGCGCTCCGTCTCGCTTCCCAGGCCGCCGAACAGTTGGATCTGCCTCAGACCGCCGTCTTCCTGATGGAATGCGCCCGGGAGATCAATCCCGAGGACGTCGATTTGCTGATGGATCTGGGGCGCCTCTATCAGGCGAGCGGCCAAGCCCATAAGGGACGCGGCTGCTACGAGAAGGTCCTGGAGCTCGAGCCGTCGAACGCCGAGGCGTTCAAAGGACTGAAGGACGCCACCGCCAACGAGGCCTTGGATCAAGGGGGCTGGCAGAACGCGGACTCTTACCGCGACATGATCAAGGACAAGCAGGAGGCGATCAGCCTCGAACAGGCCGCGCGCATCTTTCGCGAAGAGGAGGCGGTGCGCGCGCGCATGGCCGATGTCTTCAAGATGACCCAGCAGGAGCCGATGAACGTCTCGAACTGGCGCGAGCTCGGCGAACTGGCCCTCAGCGTCAACGAGTTCGACTACGCCCTGCAATGCCTCGAACACGCCTTCGAGTTGACTGGCAAGGCGGACATGAATCTCGAGAAAAAGATTTCCGAAGCCCGCGTGAAACGCCTCGCCTTGGCGATCGAGGCGAAAGAGGCGGAGGCCGCGAAAGACCCCGCCGGCGCGGCGGCGGCCGCCGCGGAAATCGAAGCGCTCAAGGCGGAGCGCGACCGCGTCAAACTCGAGGACTGCGAATCGCGCGCGCGCCGCTATCCGAACGATCTCGACATTCGGTACGAACTCGCCCAGCTCTATTTCCGCGCGGGGATGGTGGACAAGGCCCTTCCCGAGTTTCAGCTCGCGGCCGGCAATCCGAAGAACAAAAACGCCTGCAACCTCTGGACGGGCCGCTGCTTCCGCCGCAAGGGGATTCTCGATCTCGCGGTGACGCGCCTTCGCCAGGCCGCCGAAGCCTGCCTCATCATGGACCACCTCAAGAAGGAAATCCTTTACGAGCTCGGCGACACGCTCCAGCAGATGGGGAAAAAGGCGGAGGCCATCGAAGAATTCAAAGCGCTCTACGACGCCGACGTGAACTATCGCGACGTCGCCAAGAAGGTCGAGGACTTCTACCGCGACCAGGGGAACCCGTAGCGGAGCGCCGCGTCTCCCGGTGTTTCTTTACGAACTCCTCTTTTGGCCCGCGCTCCTTCTCGCGAGCCCCTACTATCTCCGTCGGATGCGGCGTCGCGGAGGCTACGGCCGCGACTTCGGCGAACGCTTCGGCCGTTTTCATCCCGAGAAACGCGCGCGGCTGCGGGATCTCCGCCCCGTTTGGATTCACGCGGTGAGCGTGGGGGAAGTCGGCGTCGCGCTCGACCTCATCCGCAAACTGCGCGAGCGTCAGGAGCGCCTCCCCTTGGCCCTCTCGACGACCACCTCGACGGGGCGCGCCCTGGCTGCGCGCGGCCTTCCGCCGGACGTGCCGCTCTTCTACTACCCGCTCGACAGCCGCCTCTGCTTCGGCGCCGCGCATCGCCTGCTGCGCCCCCGGGCGCTGATCCTCGTCGAGGCCGAGCTCTGGCCCAACCACCTCCGTTTCCTCGCGTCGAGGGGCATCCCCGCCGCGCTCGTGAACGCCCGCCTTTCTCCGAGATGCCTCCCGCGCTATCGGAGGTTCCGTTGGTTGTTCGAGCCGGGTCTGCGCGCGTTTCGCGCGGTCACTCTCCAGTCGAAAGCCGACGCGCCGCGACTGATCGAAATCGGGTTTCCCCAGGAAGCGCTCCGCGAGGTGGGAAGCTTGAAATACGACGCGCCGCGCGACACGACGTCGCCCGCGCGCGCAAAACTCCTCGCCGATCTCGCGCCGTTCGGCGACCGTCCAATGTGGGTCGCGGGCAGCACGCACCCAGGCGAGGAGGATCTCGTCGTCCAGATCTTTCAGCGCCTCCGCGCGAAGCACGCCGGGCTTTGCCTCGCGCTGGCGCCGCGCCACGCGGAACGGGCCGGAG
>JABWAM010000260.1 GCA_013360985.1 Verrucomicrobiia bacterium
CTTTCCATCGTCCATACTTGAGGAAAATCCGCTCGGTCGCGAAGCGAGGGAGGGCGCCGCCGCCGGCGGCGCCGCGGCCGCGGCTTGAGCCCAAAATGTTGGAGAAGCGTCACGCATTTCTCGATCGAGGATGGGTTTCCCTATGCCTTACGCGGGGATTTGGGGTTCCTGGATCTCCCTTGACCTCAACGCCCTCCTCCGGAACCCTCCGCAGGGGGGTCACGATCTACCTGCCGGTCCCTAAATCTCCTTCCGAAAGGCCGAAAGCGCTTTGTTCCCAGACGTTTTCGAAGGCAGCCCCGCGGAGGACGCCGCAAAACCAAGTTTGAGCCGAGAAACGCCGCTTGCTATGCATGCCCTATGGCAAAGCGGCGATTTCTGGTGTTGGGCGCGACGGGCCAACTCGGAGGGGCGCTCTGCGAGCTCGCCGCGAAACAACCATATTGGGAAGTGCGCGGCTTGTCCCACACCGACCTCGAGATCCGCGATGCGGCGGCGGTCCGGGGCGCGATCGCGGCCTTTCGTCCCTGGGTGGTGTTGAACGCCACGGCTTGGAATCACGTGGAGGCGGCGGAGACGGACCCCGGCAGCGCGTTCTCCGTAAATGCCGCCGCCGTCGCCGTTCTCGCGCGCGTCTGCCGCGAGATGCACGCCTTTCTCGTTCACTTCAGCACCGATTATGTGTTCGATGGACGTCTCGCTCGCCCCTATCGCGAGGATGACCCGACGGGACCGGTCAACCTCTACGGGCTTTCGAAGCTGGCGGGCGAAGAGGCCATCCGCCTCATCACCCCTCGTCACTGCATCTTCCGAACCTGCGGGCTTTACGGAGGCCGACGAAGCCCGCGCGCCAAACCTAACTTCGTGGAAGCGATTCTCGCGCGCGCCGCGCGCGGCGAGCCTCTCAAGGTCCGGAGCGATCTCGTCTGCACGCCAACTTCGGCTCCTGAGCTTGCCGAGAAGGTTCTCCAAGCTTTACAGATGGAGCTTGTGGGCACCTTTCACGCAACCAACCGCGGTCACTGCACATGGCATGAATTCGCCGCCGAAATCGTCCGCGGCCGGGGCCTGCGCGTCGAGGTGACTCCCATCGCGGGGGACGAGAACCGCGAAGGGGCGCGCCGCCCCGCATGGTCGGTCCTGGATCATGCCGCCCTTGCCGCCGCCGGGGTGCGCCCCATGTCTCCATGGCAAGAAGCTCTCGCCGCGCATCTCGCGGCATGATCCTCGTGAGCAGATCCGATCCATCGAAAGAGATCTGCCGCTCCGCGGCGGCCTGCCGCGTCTGCGGCGGAGGCGATCTTGTGCGCTTCCTGGATCTCGGGGAACTGCCGCTTGTGAATCGCTACCTCTCCTCGCCCGCCGCCGCGCGAGACGAGCCGCGCTTTCCGCTCGAAATCTTTTTCTGTCGAACGTGTTCGATGTCGCAGCTCGGGGTGGTGGTGGACCCGCGCGTGCTGTACGCCGAATACGACTATCACTCGTCGGTTTCGAAAACTTTTCAGGCGCATTGCGATGCCATGGCGGCGAGCCTTGGCGCGGAGTTCGGCTCAGCGAACCAGCCTTTCGTTGTCGAGATCGCCAGCAACGACGGCTGTCTCCTCACCCGCTTCAAGGAACGCGGTTGCCGCGTGCTGGGAGTGGAACCCGCGCGGAATCTGGCCCGTCTCGCCAACGCCGCCGGCCTGCCCACGCTGAACGAGTTCTGGAGCGGCGAGATCGCGCGGCGCATCCGCGCCGAGCACGGACCCGCGCGGCTCGTGGTCGCCACCAATGTCCTTGCCCATGTGGACGACCTGCGCAGCTTCCTCCGCGCGGTCGCCGGTCTGCTGGAGCCCGGCGGCGCGTTCGTGTTCGAGGTGCCGTACATGGTCAACTTCATGAACCGCGCGGAGTTCGACACCGCCTACCACGAACACCTCTCCTATTTTCTGCTTCGCCCCCTGGTGCGCGCCCTGCGCGAAAGCGGCCTGGCACTGGCCGACGCACAGGAGTTCGAGATCCACGGCGGCTCGATCCGGGTGACCGCCCGTCTGTCCGCGGCGCCCTCGGCCAACGTTGGACGCCTCCTCGCGTGGGAAGAGGAACTCGGACTCCACGAGGAAGCCACCTACCTGCGTTTTGCCCGGCATGTCGCCACACTCAAGGAGGAACTCGTGGCCTTTCTCGGGGCGATCAAGGGACGCGGCAAGCGCCTTGCGGCCTACGGCGCATCCGCCAAGGGCAACGTCCTGCTCAACTACTGCGGAATTGGGCGCGACCTCGTGGATTACGTCGTGGACGATACTCCCGCGAAACAGGGCAAACTCTATCCCGGCGTTCATCTGCCGATCGTGTCGCGCGACCGCCTCCGATCGGATCCTCCCGATTACTTGCTGCTGCTCGCGTGGAACTTCGTGGATGAATTGCTGCGCAACACGAGCGATTACCGCGCGCGCGGGGGGCGTTACGTGGTCCCGATCCCCTCGCTGCGCGTGCTCTAGCCCTCTCCGCGCGCGCGCGCTTGGCCGACGAAAGGGCGGGCTTGCGGCCTCGCGGCTCTGAGAGGAATCCTCGTGGATTGCGCGAGGCGATTCATTTATCCTCCCGCGCGCGGGACACTTGGTGAAAAACCCCTCGCGGCAACGCCTGACCGGCGCGCGCGAATCCAATCTGAGCCCTTATGCGCATCCTGATTCTTACGATCAGCTACGCCCCGAATGTCGGCGGGGTGGAAACCCATCTTGCCGACTGGGTTCGCTGGCTCCGCGGACGGCCGGATCTCGACGTGGACGTGCTCACCTATCAGCCGATCACCACGGACGCGACGGGACCCGCGTTCGAACAAGACGGATGCGTGCGCATCTTCCGCGTCCGATGGTTCGGACGGACCCTCTTCCATCGCCTCGAATCCCGTCCCGCGCTCCAGTTCCTCTATCTCGCCCCGCGCCTGCTCCTCGCCGCCGTTGTCCACCTCCTGCGGCATGGGCGGCCCGACGTCCTCCACGCGCACGGGTTGGCGGCGATATGGGTCGCGGGCTGGCTGAAACGCCTCTGGAAAATACCAGTCCTTGGCGCGCTGCACACTGTCTATATCTTTCCTCCAGAAACTCAAACGGGCAAAAGAATTGGGCGGGTCCTTCATTCCGCGGACCGCGTCCTAAGCTGTGCGGAAGCCGGCGTCATCCAGAGCCGCGCCTACGGACTTTCGGAGAAACAGGTCGGAGGGTTCACCTACTGGGTGGACCAGACCGTGTTCATCCCACACCCTTGCGATAAGGCACGGCGCGAGCTTGGATTACCGTTGGCGACGCCCCTATGCCTCTTCGTGGGACGTCTCATCGAGGTCAAGGGAGTCCGCATCATCTTGGATCTCGCGCGGGTTCATCCAGAACTCCTCTTCGTGGTGGCCGGCGACGGCCCTCTCGATCGGGAGTGCGCCGAAGCAGAGAAGACGCTGTCAAACCTTCGCTATCTTGGATGCCGCGCGAATCGCGATCTTCCCTTGTTATACAGCGCGAGCGACGTTCTCCTC
>JABWAM010000016.1 GCA_013360985.1 Verrucomicrobiia bacterium
CGCCGCGGCCGCGGCGTGAGCCCAAAATGTGGCGAGGGCGTCGCCTGTTCCTCGACCGAGGATGGACTCCTCCACGCCTGACGCGGGGATTTGGGGACGTCGCCCGCCGAGTTGCGCGCACCGCGCGCGCGTGGCATTTTGGAGGGATGACCCTCGAAGAACTCATGGAGGAAGGAACGACCGCCGTCGCGCTCGGCGAGCTCGCTCAAGCGGTGGAACATTTCCGCAAAGCCACCGAGATCGCGCCGGAACATTTCGAGGCCTGGCATTCCCTCGGCATGGCCCTCATGAAGGCCGAACGCCACGCGGAAGCTGTCGAAGCGGGCCTCCGCGCCGTCCGCCTCAATCCGCAAGATCAGTTTGCGCGCGTCAGCCTTTCGATGTGTTTCCAGCGCAACGGACAGATTCCCGAGGCTGAAGCCGAGGCCGCCAAGGCCAAGATCCTCGGTTGGGGCGGCAAACTCCTCCCCAACGAACCTGGACAACCGATGTCGAAGGCGTAAGACGCCCGAGCCTCCGGCGAACGCCGCATCCGCCCCCGGCGCATTGCTCGCACGGGAGAGGTCTTTCCGCAAACTGGCGGAGGCCGCCTACTCGGACGGAGCTTCGCCCTGACCGAGTTCGTAGACGGTAAACCGCTTGACCACGATGTTTTCCCCCAGCTCGGCGATGGTCGCGGTCAGCAGATCCTTGACGGTCTTGTCGGGATCCTTGATGAACGCCTGTTCCATGAGGCAGATCGTCGAAAAGTATTTATCCATCTTGCCCTCGACGATTTTCTCGAGAATCTGCGGAGGCTTGCCCTTGATCTGGGCGCGGGCAATCTCCTTCTCCTTCTCCAGCAGAGCGGGCGGCACTTCCTCGCGGGTCACGCACACCGGCTTGGCCGCCGCGATGTGCAGGGCCACGTCCTTGACGAAGTCCTTGAACTTCTCCGTTTTGGCGACGAAATCGGTCTCGCAGTTGACCTCCACGAGGACGCCCATCTTGCCGCCGAGATGGATGTAGGAGGCGATGGCGCCCTCTTTCGCAGCGCGTCCGGCCTTTTTCGCGGCTGTCGCGATCCCTCGCTTCCGCAGCACCACCTCCGCCGCGGCGAGGTCCCCCTTGGCCTCTTCGAGGGCCCTCTTGCAATCCATCATTCCGGCGTTGGTCTTCTCGCGCAGTTCTTGAACGAGCTTGGCGGTAATCATCTCGGTCCTCCGTGAATCGCGCGATCAATCGCCGACGGCTTCAAGGTCCACTTCCGTCCCCGCATCCTTCGGGGGTTCGGTCTTTTCGGCGGACGCCTCGTCGCCGGCGATTTGCTGCGGATGCAGCCTTTCGAAGCGCATCCGCGCCTCCTGGATTTCCTCCCCGAAATGCGCCACGACCGCCTTGACGGCGCGCATGCCGTCGTCGTTGGCGGGGATCGGATGCGTGACGAGCGTCGGATCCGCGTCGGTATCCACCAGCGCGACAATGGGGATGTTGAGGCGGCGCGCCTCGGCGACGGCGTTCTTTTCATGCACGATGTCCACGACGAAAAGGGCCTGGGGAAGCCGCTCCATGCGGAGGATGCCGTCGAGGTTCCGGTGCAGACGCGCGGCTTCGCGGCGGAGGCTGGCGGCCTCTTTTTTGCCGAGCTTGCCGAACGACGGATCGTTCTGCATCCGCTCGATCTCTTTGAGGCGCCCCACGCTCTTGCGAATCGTGCGCAGATTGGTGAGCGTGCCCCCCAGCCAGCGTTCCGTGACGCAGTGCATATGGCACTTCTCCGCCGCCTCGCGGATCACTTCCTTCGCTTGTTTCTTGGTGCCGACGAAGAGGATCTCCTTCCCCTCCGAGAGCAGGCCGCGCAAGAAATCCACCGCCTCCTGGATTTTCTGCTGGGTTTGCGTGACGTCAATGACGTGGATTCCGTTGCGCGCCTCGAAAATGAACGGGCGCATGCGCGGGTTCCACCGATCGGTCTGGTGACCGAAGTGGACTCCCGCTTCGAGCAGATCGCTGATGGTCAGCTCAGCCATGGGGGCTCCTTGGGTTGCACACCGGCGCGGGCGCGCAGCCCGTCCCGGCACGGCAAAAGCCGTTGGGGGTTGATGTTGGGATGGTCCCTTGCAAGGACCGTTCGTTCCCTGGACGAAACCAGGGCGGCGAATCCTACGGGGGGAGGGCCGGCGGCGCAACTGCTTTTTCGCGGTGTCTTCCGTTGGGCGCGAAGGCGCGAACCCCTTCGATGCTCCCTGCGCAGAATCCCTTTTCGGCATCCTCTTCGCGCGTGTTTAAAAACCAACCTGCTCCCTGTTGCTGGCGGCAGTTTCGTTTTCAAACACGCTCTTAGAACGGAATCTGAAACGCGGCTTGCGCGCGAAGCGCGGCGACGCCGGCCGCATCCAGCCACTCGATGGGCAGAGTGGCCTCTTCGATTTCCTCGAAGCGCTCGGCCCCCGGAGCGAAAAAGACGGGGCGTTTCCCTTCGCGAAGGAGCGGCAGATAGTGGCCGTAGTTCTCTCCGTCCACGAACTCCTCCGCCCACGGAGAGAGCAGCCGCGAAGCCGGGCCTTCGAGAAGCAGGTCCACCTCAGTCTTTTTCCATCCGCCGATGCCGGCCGCGATGCGCACGGCCTCCGCGGGGCGATGGCTGACGGCGGGATCCTCCGTCACCGTCACCAGCGTGCGCGGGAGACGGCCGGGAGTCGGCGCAGGCGGCGGCGAGGCGGGCGACCGCCCCAGCGGCGTCAAAGCGAAAAAGCGGTCGCACCCCGTGATCACGTCCACGAGCACCGTCAAGCCGCTGAAGACCGCCTTGGCGGGATCCCAGGCGATGCCCCGTTTTTTCGCTCCGTACGCGCAGGCGAAGAGACGCACGCCGCGGCGGCGAAGCCCTTCGATCTCGGAGGCGTCCAGGCTGCGCACCCCGTCGTCGATCAAGTAGAGGAAGACCGTATCCGCGCGATCCATCGCTTCGTTCGCGAGACGAGACGCCTCCGCGAGTTCGGGGCGATCCGGCGGCGAAGCCAACATGAGGCCGAGTTTCATGCGACCGAAGCGGGAGATGCGGCGCGGCCTCCGCGCTACGACGCGAGACGCTTGAGCGCCTCCGCGACTTGCTTTTCCAACTTCCGCACGCGCTCGATCATCTGGGGCAACCGGCGAAGCGCCCCGTAAGTCCGCATCGCCTCGGACTGCTCCTGCGCCGGATAGCCGAAGACGGTGGCGCCCTTCGCGACGTCGCGGTGAATGCCGCTCTGGGCCATCAGCGTCGCGCCGTCGCCGATGGTGATATGGCCGACCGTGCCCACCTGGCCCGCAACGCGGACCATGCGACCGATCTGGACGCTGCCCGAGATTCCCGCCTGCGCCGCGATGGCCGTATTCTCTCCGATCACCACGTTGTGGGCGATCTGGACGAGATTATCGATCTTCACCCCCCGCTGAATCCAGGTGCGACCGAAGCGCCCGCGGTCCACGGTGGAGTTCGCGCCGATCTCGACGTCGTCATCCACTTGGACGAAACCGACTTGCGGGACCTTCACATAGCGTCCCTCGGCGAACTCGTAACCGAATCCGTCCGCCCCGATCACGACGCCCGAGTGCAGGATGACGCGATCCCCCAGCCGGCAGCGTTCGCGGATCGTCACGCGCGGATAAAGGAGCCCGTCGTTTCCCACGCGCGATTCCCGGCCCAGATAACACCCCGCGCCGACCACCGTGCGCTCGCCCACTTCGACTCCGTCTTCGATCACGGCATGGGCTTGAATCGAGGCGGAGGGATGCACTTTCGCGCTGGAAGCCACGAGGGCGCTCGGATGCGCGCCGGGGGCGAAACGCAGAGGCGGCGGCGCGAACACTTCGACGAGCCGGCTGAAGGCCGCGCCGGGGCGTTCCGTCCGCAGGACGTTGATCGACCGCCCTTTCGGCGACGGAACGCCCGGAGCGAGAATCACGAGGGAAGCGCGCGTCGTCGCGAGCAGCGGCGCGTAGCGGGGGTCCTCGAGGTAAGCGACCTGCCCCGCCTCGGCCTCGCGCAATCCCGCCACGCCCGAAAGGAGAATCGAAGGATCGCCTTCGAGTTTTCCTCCGACGAGATCGGCCGCTTCGCGAGCGGTCATCGGACGATGGTCGGCATGGGGCATCATCGCGCGTCATGCGGCGGTTCACCGCGAAAACGGCCTGCGGGATCGCCGCGCCCGCGTCGGCTGCCATCCCCGAAACGGATCACTTCTTCCCGTTGTCCTTTTTGTCGTTCGCCGGCGGCGCGTTGCGGTTCAGCTCCTTGACGATCGAGGAGGTGATGTCGAGGGTGTCCTGCACGTAGAGAAAGGCGGAGACTCCGCTGAGGGTATTGCCCGCCTTGTCCACGATGAGCTGGTAGCCGTCGCGCTTGGCGATGTCTTGCACCACCTTGAGAATTTCCTCCACGATCGCGCCGCGCACGCGCCCCTGCTGCTCGCGGAGTTCGCGCTCGCGGGTGTTCTTCGTTTCATTGAGCGTTTGCGCGAGGAGACGGAATTCGGTGAGCTTGGCGTCGCGCAGCTTGCGCTTCTCGGAGCGTTTCTCCTCGTTGAACGCCGGGTTCTCCGCATCCTCCTCGAGCTTGCGTCCGTCTTCTTGAAGCTTCTGCAACTCGGCGGCCCGGTTCTTGAGGTCCTTCTCGTAACCGGCGGCCCGGTCCTTGAGCTCGGCTTCCGCCTTCTTCGTTTTGTAGTACTCGGCGAACACCTTGCCCATGTCTACGGCGCCAATCTTGATCTGTTGCGCCGCCGCGATGCCGGGAAGCGCAAGAGCGCCGATGAGAGGAAGGAGGAGTTTTTTCATGAAAGGGAAAGGAGAGGAAGGTTTAGGGAAAGGAGGGGAACGCTGTCAACGCGCGAACTCGACCCGCGTTAAAATTTCGTGCCGACGTTGAAGCTGAACTGGCCGTTGTCGCTGGTGATGTTGCTGTCCTTGCGAATCGGCCAGCCGTAATCGAGGTTGATCTGGCCGATCGGCAGGTTCAGCCGCAGGCCGACGCCCGCGCCCACCACGGGCGCCGTGCTGCTCCAATCGTAAGCCTTGGCCCAGACTTGTCCGACGTCCGCGAAGGTCGCGAAACGCACGCGCTCGATCACCGGAACGGAGTATTCCGTCTGCAGGAAGGCCATCGTCTTTCCGCCGACCGGCTCGCCGCCGGGGCCGTCTTTCGGGCCGATATCCCGGAATTTGAATCCGCGCACCGAGTAGGGGCCTCCGAGGAACCAGCGGTCAAAGAGCGGCACGCGCGTGCCTTCATCCCAGGTCTCCACCACCCCCGTCGAACCGTAGAACGAAAGGATATTCTTCTCCCACCAAGGCATCAGGAAGTAGATCTGTCCGGTGGCGCCCGCCTTGTAGGTGTGCGTCTGCCCCTTGAGCGCGGGCCCGCCGGCGACCTCGCTCCAGAGATCCACCTTGTACCCTTTCGTCGGGAGAGTGAGATTGTCGCGCGTGTCGCGGGAAAGGTTCAGGCCGACCGAACTCTTGGAGCGCGTCCCTGCTTCGCTGGTGATCATCGAACTGGCGCCGGAGGAAACGTCGTAAATCTCGATCTGCTCGAACTTGTAGGTGAGATCGGCGCGGTTGAATTCGCCGAGCGCCGTGCCGAGGCGCACATCGCCGCCGTAGTTGCGCTGGCTGTAGATCGCGCTGAGATAATTCGCGTCGTTGTAGAAGAGGTCGAATCCCGCCGCCAAACGCTTGTTGAGGAACCACGGCTCCGTGAAGGAGATGATGTAGTCCTGCCGTCGCGAGCCGAACTGGGCGCGCACGCGCGCCTTCTGTCCCGCGCCGGTGAAATAGGGCGGATTGGCGATGTCGAAGTTGCCTTGGCTCACTTCGGCAAAGCCGAGGATCGAATCCACCGAACTAAAACCGGCGCCGAAGCTCAGCGAGCCGGTCCGCTGCTCCTCGACCGCGATCACCAAATTCTTGCGGTTCGGAATATCCGTATCCTCGGGCGTCGCCGTCACATGCGAGAAATATCCCAAGTTCTCCAGACGCTGCTTCGAGGCCTCCACCTTGACGGAGTCGTAAATCTCGCCCGGCGCGACGGCGAGCTCGCGGCGGATCACCTTGTCCTTCGTCTTCCGGTTGCCGCGAATCTCGATCAGATCCAGATACGCCATGTCCCCTTCCCGAATCTCAAGCTTCACGTCGATGGTGCTGGTCGTCACGTTCGGGACGCGGATCGCCCGCACGTTGCAATCAATGTATCCGCGCGCGCCATACAGATCTTGGATCGCCTTGACGTCCTTTTGCAGGCCGCCCGGCGTGAAGAGATCGCCCGCCTTCATCGCGAGCTTCTTCTGGATTTCCTCCGTCGAAAAAAGCTGGTTCCCATCCAACCCGAGCGACCCCACCTTATATTGATTTCCCTCGTACACGAAGAACGTGACGACGATCTGCTCAGGCCCGGGCTTGTCGTACTTCACGTCCTTGATCTCGGCGTCGATGTAACCCTCGGAGCGATAAAACTCCGCCAGACGATCTTTGTCCTCCTCGATCACGGTCTCTTTGAGGAAGCCCTTCTTCGTGAACCAGGAAAGCCAGTTGTGATTCCGCGTCTCGATCTTTCGCCGCAAAATTTTCGCCGTAAACGCCTTGTTGCCCTCGAAGTTCACGCGATCAATTTTCACCCGATCGCCTTCGGTGATCATGAACTTGGCGATGCTTTGGCCGGTCAATTCGTCGGGCATCACCTCGAAGCCCACCTTGACGCTGTGGAAGCCCGCCTTCTGGTAGAACTCGACGAGGGCGTTGGCGTCTTCGGCAACCTGTCGCTCGCTCACCACTTCGCCCACCTTACTCTTGACCTCCTTCTTGAGGCGGTCGGCCTTGTACTTGGCGTTCCCTTCAAAAACGATGTCCTTGAGCTTCGGCTTTCCCTGAACCAAGACGATCACCTTGATCCCCTCGCCGGAAGGCTCTTGGGTGAGACGCACGTTGGCAAAAAGCCCCGTCGCGTAGAGCGCGCGCACATCGTCCTCGGAGTTCGTCTGGGTAAAAGGTTCGCCCACTTTGGTGCGCATATTGGCGAGCACGACGCTATCGTTCACCGTCCGGGCGCCCGTGAAACGCACGTCGATCTCCTTGACGATCCGGCCGATCTCCTTCGGTTTCGCCTCCTGCTCGGGCGTAGTAACCACCGTCCGCCCGTTTTCCGACTCTACGAAGGGCGCTTGGGGAGCGGCCCCTTCCTGTGCGCCAACGCTCCACGTCAGCGAAACGATGGCTCCAAGGCTGAAGACGAAAACCAACGACGCGCGCAAGAGGTTCATGGGGAAGAATTTAGGCAGGATTCACGTCGATTTCTCGACAATCCTCGAATCGTGTAAAATCGGGGAAGAATGTCAATCGAAAACCTCCCACGGGACCATTTCGGTTTTTCGCGACATAAACCTCGGCGGCCGTCGCTCCCTCCGACCGCATCTCTTCCTTCGACTCTTTTCGCGAGAGGAGACAGACGATGTCCGCATCCTGCTCGATCGCGCCCGATTCGCGCAAATCCACCAACTGCGGCCCCCCCTCCCGTTTGCCTCCTTCGCGATTGAGCTGCGAGAGGACGATCACCGGGATCTTGAGTTCCATGGCCAGCGACTTGAGTCCGGCGGAGACCTGGGCGACCTCGCGCTCGCGGCTGTCGTTGCGGCCTCCAAGGCCCGAGGGCTGCACGAGCTGGAGATAGTCCACGAAGAGCGCCTTGATCCCGTGCTTGGAATGGAGGCGGCGCGCCGAGGAGCGGAGTTGGCTGATGCTGATCATCGGCGCTTCGATGATGTGGATCGGCGCGCCCTCGATGCTCTTGGCCGCGCGGATGAACTCCCGGAGATGCTCGTCGGACACCTTCTCGTTTTGATAGAAGCTGCGGCTGTTGACGCGCGCCCGCGAGCAGGCGATGCGCAGGGCGAGCGCCTCCGCCGACATCTCGAGGCTCATGAACCCGATCGGTTCCCCTTGGTCCACCGCGATCCGCTCCGCCACGTTCAGCGCGAGCGCGGTCTTCCCGATTCCCGGACGCGCGGCAATCACGATCATCTCGCTCTCCCTGAGCCCGAAGGTGAGCGTATTGAGCTCGCGGTAGCCCCAGGAAAGGCCGACCGGTTTACCTCGAGACCTGGACATCTCCTGCACCTTCTCGATCATCTTTCCGGTGATCTCGAAGAAACTGCGGTCTTGCTTCGCGCTCTGCGAACAGAGAACGAGAAGATCTTGCGCCACCGCGTCCATCACCTGCTCGACGGCGTCCTGGTGCTCATACGCCATCTGGATGTGGCGCGTCGAAGCCTCGATCACGGAGCGGAGTTGCTGCTTTTCGCGCAGCAGATCGAGGTAGTAATCCACGTTTTCCGTCGTGAGGAACGCCGTGGCGATCTGGTTCACGCGGAAGATCCCTCCCACCTCCTCGAGGCGGCCCGCGTCCTGGAGGCGGGAGATGACCGAGCCGGTCTCGACGATCTCCCCCTTGTCGCGCATCGCGACGCAGGTCTCGTAAATGAGGCGATGCGCGCGCGTGTAGAAATGCTCGGGCGTCAATCGCGCGACGCAGCGGTCAATGACCCCTTCGGGGTCCGCCAAGATCGCGCTGAGGACGGTCTCCTCGGCGAGCGTGTTGTGCGGCATCGTCCGCACCGACGTCTCGCTGCTGGCCATGGCGGAGACCCTCCCGTCGAATCAAGCCTTCTTTTTCTTGCGGACCGGATGCGCCTTTTCGCTCTTCGCCTTGGGCGCGCGCGCGGCGCTTTCCTCCGCCGCGGGCGCGGGCGCATCCGGACTCGCGACAGTGAGTTTGAAGACCGCGGTCACCTGCGGGTGCAAACGGATCGGAATTTCGAAATTGCCGAGCTTCTTGATCGGTTCCTCGAGATGCACCGAGCGGCGGTCCACCTGGAAGCCGCGCTCGGCCAGGGCGGCGGCGATGTCCGCGGCGCTCACCGAGCCGAAGACCTTTCCGCCTTCGCCGGCCTTGAGTTCCACGGTGCTGCTGAGCTTGCCGATCTTCTTTCCGAGCTCCTGCGCTTCCTCGATCTCCTTGCGCTCGCGCTCCGCGCGGAGGAGCTTCAAGGCCTCGATGCGGCGCATCGCCCCCGGCGTCGCCGCGATGGCCATCTGCCGCGGAAGGAGGAAGTTGCGCGCGTAGCCGTCGGCAACGGAGACCTGGTCGCCTTCGGCGCCAAGGTTTTTGACGTTCTTGGTCAGAATGAGTTGGGTGGGCATAAACGCGGGAAAAATAGTGGAACCCTGATGCTGACACGGCCGCGCGCGGATGTCCAGTCCGCCGACCATCCTCGAAGAACGCGCGGCGTTTCCACAACGTTTTGAGTTCAAAAACGTTGCCTCGCGCGACGAACCGTCGCGGCGCCAGAGGGGGGGGGCGACCCGCGCCAAAGTCTTCCGGAGACAGGCCGCCTTCTCAGATCACCTGGACGCTCCGTTGGATCCCGTAGCGTTCGATCCGTTTCCGCAGCGTCGCGCGCGTCATTCCCAACAGCCGCGCCGCGCGCGCCTGGTTTCCGCCGCAGCGCGCAAGCGCGCGCGTCACCAGAGCCCGCTCGGCAAAGGCGATGAGCTTGAGCTTCGGATCGCGCGACGCCTCGAGGAAAAGGGCGTTGAGGGCCGCGTCGAGCGCGCTTCCCGCTTCCGCGCGCGAGGAACCATCCGCCGCGGAGGGCGCGCCGAACTGCAAATCGCCGGCGGAGATGATCGCGAGGGATGCGCAGCGCGAGGATCTGCGTGGCGCGCCGAACTGCAAATCGCCGGCGGAGATGATCTCGGTGGGGCACGCGACCGTGGCGCGCTCGATCACGTTCTGCAGCTCGCGAACATTTCCCGGCCATGCGTGGGCGGCGAGGCGCTTGAACGCCTCGCGCGACACCGTTTTCAACGGCCTTCCTTCCTCTCGAGCGCGCCGCGCGAGAAAGTCTTCCACCAGCAGCGGGAGGTCTTCGAGGCGCTCGCGCAAAGGCGGGAGGTGAATGCGCACCACATTGAGACGGTAATAAAGGTCCTGGCGGAATCGTTTCTCGGCAACCGCCTTTTCCAGGTCGGCATGCGTCGCGGCGAGGATGCGGACCTCCGCGCGCACCGTCTCCCTCCCGCCGATCCGCGTCAATTCGCCCTCCTGCAGGACGCGAAGCAGCTTCGCCTGCGTCGCAAGCGGCATGTCGCCGATCTCATCGAGGAAGATCGTGCCGCCGCGGCATTGCTCGAACTTCCCGATCCGCCGCTCGACGGCCCCCGTGAATGCGCCGCGTTCATGCCCGAAGAGCTCGCTCTCGATCAGTCCCTCGGGGATCGCCGCGCAGTTGATCGCGAGAAAGGGCTTCTTCGCCCGAACGCCGTGTTGCACGATGGCGCGGGCGACAAGCTCCTTGCCCGTCCCCGTTTCGCCCGTGATCATCACCGGCGCGTCGCTCCCCGACACCTGGCCAATCCGTTTATAGACCTCCTGCATCGCGCGGGTCTTTCCGACGATGCTCTCGTCGTGCTCCTCCTTTCGCGAAAGCGGAGGATACGAGACCTTCCCGCGCATCGCGCGGGAAGCCCGCAGCGCGGAGGCGATCACTTCTCGCATCCGCTCGGCGTCGAACGGCTTGACGAGATAATCGAATGCGCCCTCCCGCATGGCCTCGATGGCCGTCTGCGTCGTGCCGTGCGCGGTCATCATTACCACGGGGAGGTGCGGATGCTCCCGTCGCAGCCCGCGCAAGACCTCAAGCCCATCCATCCCCGCCCCGAGGCGCACGTCAAGGAGCACCGCATCGGGCGCCCTTTTCACGGCGGCGTCTATCCCCTCCTCTCCGCTCGCGGCAAAGGCCATCTCCCATCCGTCGCCCGAAAAGAGGCGCTCCAGCGAGTAACGCACGTCGGGATCGTCGTCAATGATGAGAAGGCGGCTCATCGCGAGCGAAACTCCCCTTGCCCGTCGTCGGAGTCAACCGCCATCTTTTCACGAGAAACGGCTCATCGGTAGCCAACGCGCGCCAAGCAAAGCCCGTGCGCGGGCGCCGTCTTGCCCGCGCGCCGACGATCCCTCGCCGCGAGCATCGCGGCCACCGACGAAGCCTCTCGCCGTCCCCCGCCGACTTCGACGAGCGTGCCGACCATCGTGCGCACCATCTTGTAAAGAAAGCCGTCGCCCTCGACCTCGACGAGCACCTCGTCGCCTCTGCGTCGGACCCGGCAGAGGCGCACCGTGCGGACCATCGAGGCCCGCGCGTAGCCGGGGTTCGTCGCTACCGCGGAGAAGTCGTGTCGTCCAACGAACGCTTCGGCCGCCGCGCGCATCGCGGCCAGATCAAGCGCATGCGGCACATGCCAGCAGACGCCCCTCCGCAGCGGGTCGGCCACCGGCGCGTTCTGGATCCGGTAGCGATAGAGCTTCCGCTTCGCGGAGAAGCGCGCGTGGAACCCCGGCGGCGCGCGGCGCGCTTCGAGGACGCGGATGTCGCTCGGGAGCAGCGCGTTCAACGCGCGCCGCAGATCGGCGGCTGCGAGGCGCGGATGCGCCCAATCGAGGCTCGCCGTCATTCCCGTCGCGTGAACGCCTCGATCCGTCCGACTCGCCCCTTCGACGGCGACGCGGCGACCCGCGATTTTCTCGAGGGCCTCCTCGATCCGTTCCTGCACGCCGACCCCGGTGGCGACGCGTTGCCAACCCGCGTAACCGCTTCCGTCGTAAGCGATGAGCAGGCGCAGCCGCATCCCGCCATTCTCCCGCAAATCCGCGCGTGAATCCAGACGCAGAAAGGCCACCCCCAATCCCTGCGTCAGGCGTCGGGAAACCCATCCTCGTTCGAGAAATGGGTAATGCCCTCACCACGTTTGGCGCGGATGGCGCCGCCGCGACCTCCATCTCTCCCGCCAACGCGACCGCGAGAGGATCACCTGCTGAATGGGTTTTGGGGACCGACCTTCACTCCCCGAGACTCCGGGCGAGCGCGTTGCGCCACACGTCGCGCAGCGCGGAGACGGGACGGCGGATCACTTCCTTTCCGCCGAAGAGGATGCGAAGGTCGCCTCCGCCCGTCTCGCCGATCGGTGAACAGGGCGCGCCGTGCGCGGCGCAGAGTTTTGCGAAGGCTTCGGCCTGCGCTTCGGATGTCGAGACGACGATCCTGGACGACGCCTCGTTGAAGAGGAGATCGTCGGCGCGCGCGTCGCCTTCGAGACGGAATGTCCCGCCCACGAGGTTTTCCCCCGAGACGCAGCTCTCGGCGAGGGCGACGGCAAGGCCGCCCTCGCTGCAGTCGTGCGCGCTGCGCGCCATCCCCGCGCGAATCGCGGCGAGCACGGCGTCCTGCACCCGTTTCTCCGCTTCGAGGGAGAAGGCGGGAAGCGGCCCGACCTTTTTCGCGAGCTTCCGCACGGCGTACAGGCTGCCGCCGAGGCCGCCGCCGAAGTCGCCGACGAGAAAGACTTTGTCGCCCGCGGCCTTGAACCACTGAGTCGTGATTTGCGCCGCCTCCTCGATGAGGCCCACGGCGCAATAGACCGGCGTCGGATCGATCGCGCCATCGGGCGATTCGTTGTAGAGGCTCACGTTGCCCCCCGTGATCGGCGTGCCGAAGAAGCGGCAGGCTTCCGCCATCCCTTCGACGCACTCGCGCAACCGCCAGAAATTCTCCGGCTTATGCGGATTGCCGAAGTTGAGGTTGTCCGTCGCCGCGAGCGGACGCGCGCCCGAACAGACGAGGTTGCGGCAGGTTTCAGCCACGGCCATCATCGCGCCCTGCCGCGGCTGAATGCGGCAGTGGATCCCGTTGCAATCGGCGGCGATCGCGAGGTATTTCGTCGGAGAAACCCGGGATGGATCGCCCGCGACGGGAGAGGACGCGCCGAAGCCGGGGACAAGCTCGTCGAGGATCAGGCGAACAACCGCCGCGTCGGATCCCGGCAGGACGCACGTCCCCGCGCGCACCTGGTGATCGTACTGGCGCCAAACCCAGTTCTTGGAAGCGATCGTCGGATGCGCGAGGAGCTGTTCCAGTTCCGCGGCGAGGTCTTTCGGCGCAGGAAGATCGTCCTGCCGCAGTTCGGGCGCCGGCTCGGGCGCCTTTGCCTCGCGCGCGTACAGCGGCGCATCGTCCGCGAGTTGGCGCGCCGGGATCTCGGCAACGATCGCGCCGCCCTTTTTCACCCGCATGAAACCGTCGGAGGTCACCTCGCCGATGCGCGCGGCGTGAAGATCCCATTTCTCGAAGATGGCTTCCACCTCCGGTTCGCGTCCCTTGCGCGCAATGATCAACATCCGCTCCTGCGACTCGGAGAGCATCGTCTCGTAAGCGGTCATCCCCGTTTCGCGCTGCGGGACGCGATCGAGCTCGATCTCGATCCCCGAACGGCCGCGGCTCGCGGTTTCGCACGTCGAACAGGTGAGCCCCGCGGCGCCCATGTCCTGCACCCCGACCACGGCGTCGGGATGCGCGAAGAGTTCCAGGCAGGCTTCGAGGAGGAGTTTTTCCATAAAGGGATCCCCCACCTGCACGGCGGGCCGGTCCTCCTTCGATTCCTCGGTGAGCTCGCGTGACGCGAAAGCCGCCCCCGCAAGGCCGTCGCGCCCCGTGGCGGCGCCGACATAATAGACGGGATTACCGGCGCCCGTGGCCTTCCCCTTGCGGATCTGATCGTGGCGCAGGACACCGAGGCAGACGACGTTCACGAGCGGGTTGCCGTTGTAGCTGGCGTCGAAAGCGATTTCACCGCCGACCGTCGGCAGACCGATGCAATTCCCGTAGTGCGCGATACCGGCGACCACGCCCGCGAGCAGACGGCGGTTGCGTCGAGCGAGCGCCTCGGTCGTCCCGTCGGCGCCCGCCGCGAGCGGGCCGAAGCGCAGCGAGTTCAGACAAAGCACGGGACGCGCGCCCATGGTGAAGATGTCGCGGATGATCCCGCCAACGCCCGTAGCGGCGCCCTGGAAAGGCTCGACGGCGCTCGGGTGATTGTGGCTCTCGATCTTGAAGGCGATCGCCCAACCGTCTCCGATATCCACGACGCCGGCGTTTTCCTCGCCGGCCTTCACGAGAATGCCCGGACCGCTCGTAGGGAACTTCTTCAGCTCGAGCCGGGAGTTTTTGTAGGAACAATGCTCGCTCCACATCACCGAAAAGATTCCCAGCTCGGTGAAGGTCGGATCCCGTCGGAGAATTCCGCGGAGGCGCGCGTATTCTTCGGGAGTGATCCCATGGTTGGCGATGAGTTCGGGCGTAATCGCGGGGTCGCGCGGCATGGAGACACGATAGGGAAACGCCTTCGCGCGCGCCAAGACAAATGGCGCGAGGCGCGGCGCCTCCGTTCCGTCGGGGGCGCGCCGAGGTTTCAATGGCCGGTCAGCCGCGGCGGCGCCGCCCGGGAAGCTCCCGCTCGAATCGTGGCGAGCGCCAGGCCTGCGCCACCAGCCAGAAATTGGACGCCCTTCATCGTCGCGAGGCCCAGGGCGAGGAGCGGATGGCGAATCAGCTTGCGCCAATTGCGGAAGTAGGCGGGCTTCAAGAAGACGAAGCGCATGAAGTTGCTTTTCGGGGCTTCGCGCAGGACGCGACGAGCGCATGTCCCATAATAGAATTTCTTCCGGACAACCCTCCAGAACCGGGTGTCTTCGTAATGAGTGATCATCGCGCGGCTGCGCCCGATCCGCGCGCCGGCGGCGACCAGGCGATCGTGGAGTTCGAAGTCCTCTCCCGCAATGAGATCGGCGCGGTATCCGCCCACTTTGCGGTAGACCTCCGCGCGGAGGAAGCGGTTTGCCGCTTCCATCCACGGGTCCTCCCAATAGCATTCCTTCTCCAACTTCTGGCAGGACGCCCAATAGCCCGTTCCTCCGCCGCGTTCGGGGAGGATCACCGCGTCGAACCCCCGCCGTCCGAGCGCGACGCATTCTTCGATGAGCGTCGCGTCGAGCTCCATGTCGGCGTCGAAAAACATCAGGTATTCCCCCCGCGAGCGCGCCGCGCCGGCGGTGCGTTGCGCGTGGCGTTCCGGCCCGATCTGGAACGCCGTCGCGCGCGCCGCGGCCTCCTCGAACGTTCCGTCGCTCGAGAAGTTGTCCACCACGATCGTTTCGACATCGCGAAAGGTTTGTCGCGCAATCGAGTCGAGCAACCGCGCGAGCTCGCTCCGGCAGTTGCGCGTCGGGATGACGATGCTGACCTGGGGGAGTGGGTCGGATGAGTCGCGTTTCATGGCGGACGCGCAGAGATCAAACCCGGCATTTCAGCGCGCATCCGATCTCGCGATGAGCCGCTCGCCTGGATCTTTCACATCCAAGGCGAGATCTCCACCGAAAGGACGCAATCGCCCGTCCGGTCAACGGGCCGCGCGGGGGCCTTTTCCCTTCGCGGCGCGCTCCTCCCGGATGCGCTTCTGGATCTCGCGTTCGAAGAGTTTTCCGTCCATGGGCGTCTCGATCGTGCGATTGAGCCATGTCGAGAGCAGCATCGCGTTGCCCAGTTCGACGGAGCGGATGCCCTCGGACGCGGGCGCCACGAGCGGTTTCCCTTCGCGGATGGCGTCGGCGAAGTTTTGAAGGATGATCTGATGTTGGCCGCCCCATTCGGCGCCCGCGATCGGGATGCGGACGTTCCAGGCCGGCGGCGCGCCCATGCGCAGATCCGTCGTGCGGCAGAACTTCGTGGTGGGAATCTCGTTGCGGCGAAATTCAATTTTCCCGTCCTCGAGGATCAAGCGGCCCCATTCCGCGGCGATTTCGAGGCGGTTGGTCCCCGGCAGTTCGCCCGTGGTCGCGACGAAGACGCCGGTCGCCCCATTCGGAAACTCGAGATACGCGGTGACGTCGTCTTCGACGGCGATCTTGTGATACTGCCCGAAGCGGCAGAAGGCGCGGACCTTCTTCGGCATGCCGAAGATCCACTGGAGGAGATCGAGTTGATGCGGGCATTGGTTGAGGAGAACGCCGCCGCCTTCCCCCTCCCAGGTCGCCCGCCAGCTCCCCGAGGCGTAGTAGGCGTCGGAACGGAACCAATCCGTGACGATCCAGCTCATGCGGCGGACTTCGCCGAGTTCGCCCGACGCGACGAGGTCGCGCACCTTCATGTATTGCGCATCAGCGCGCTGATTGAACATCGCGGCGAAGACTTGTTTTTTTCCTCGGTGCGCGGCGAGGAGGCGCTCAGCGTCGGCCTTGTGGACGGAGATCGGTTTCTCGACGAGGACGTGGAGCCCGCGTTTCAGCGCCGCGATCCCGAGCGTGGTGTGCGCGTAATGGGGCGTCGCGATGAGGACGGCGTCCATGAGGCCCGCATCGAAGAAAGCCTCGGGATCCGTGAAACGGGGAAGTTCGGGGGCGAGCTTGAACGCGGCGACGTTGAGGTCGCACACCGCGGCGAGCTCAAGGCCGCGGACTTTGTTCTCGAGAACGGTCTTCGCGTGGTGCGTGCCCATTCCTCCGGCGCCGAGAATGCCAAGACGAACGCTTTTCATAAGCCTTGCGGATACGTCAGCCTTTCCTTCGATTCAAGATTGAAGTGGACAGGATTCCGAGAATTTCGTAAGACCGCATCAAAATCCCCGTGCGCCCATGAAGAAAATCGAAGCGATCATCAAACCGTTCAAACTCGACGAAGTGAAACACGCCCTCGGCGAGCTCGGAGTCGAGGGGATGACCGTCGCGGAGGTCAAGGGCTTCGGTCGCCAGAAAGGGCATACCGAGATCTACCGCGGGAGCGAGTACACGGTGGATTTCTTGCCGAAGGTGAAGATCGAGGTCGTCGTCGCCGACGCCCTGGCCGCCCATGCGGTGGACACCATCGTCAAGGCCGCGCGCACGGGGAAGATCGGCGACGGCAAGGTCTTCGTTTCCTCCGTCGAAGAGGCGGTGCGCATCCGCACCGACGAGCGCGGCGAGAAGGCGGTGTAGAAGACGCGGAGACGGCCGCCGGCCGTTCCGCGTCATTCCGCGCCGGCCCGGCGCGTCGCGCCGTCGCGCGCGAAGAACGGACGGAAACGCGGGAGACTTTTGGTCGCGAGGAGCGCGGTGACGCGCGCGCCCTCGCCCTCATGCCGGACCTCGACGACCTCGCCCGTGCGATGGAGTTCGGCAACCAGCGCGTAGCGCGCTTGAGGGATGAGCAATTCCACGCGTTTCCGCGTCGAGGGCATTCCGTCCATCAGGCGCGCGCGCAGGTCATCCAGGCCTTCGCCGGTCGCCGCGGAGACGAAGAGGGCCTCGGGAAACCGCCGCGCGAGCGTCGCGCGGCGCGCGGGATCGGCGACCCGATCCGACTTGTTCAGCACGGTCACGATCCGTCGAAGGTCGGCGCCCAGGTCGGCGAGGACGTCGCGCGTGGTGTTGGCCATTTCGTCAACGGCGCAGCTCGAGGCGTCGAGCACATGCACAAGGAAATCGGAGAGCACCGCCTCCTCGAGGGTGGCCTTAAACGATTCGACCAACCCGTGCGGCAGCTTGCGGACGAAGCCGACGGTGTCGGTGAGGAGGAGCGGCCGTCCGTCCGGAAGGCGGACCGGGCGCGTCGTCGTGTCGAGCGTGGCGAAGAGCTTGTCCTCGACGAGCGCCTCCGCTCCAGTCAATCGGCGGAAGAGCGAGGACTTGCCGGCGTTGGTGTAGCCGACGATCGCCGCGTGCGGCGTGGGCACGCGCAGGCGGCGCGCCCGCCGGGTGGCGCGCTGGAGGCGGACTTCGCGGAGTTCGCGGCGGAGTTGGTC
>JABWAM010000261.1 GCA_013360985.1 Verrucomicrobiia bacterium
CTCGCCGGGGCCGCGCGTGCCGATGCCGCCCTCCTGGCGCTCGAGGTGCTTCCACATGCCGCGCAGCCGCGGCAGCAGGTACTTGAGCTGCGCCAGCTCCACCTGGAGCTTCCCCTCGGACGTCCGCGCGCGCCGCGCGAAGATGTCGAGGATGACCTCCTCGCGGTCAATCACGGCGAGCTTGCGGAACTTTTCCCAGTTGCGCTGCTGGCCGGGAGAGATCGGGTCGTCGAAGATCAGGACCTCGGCTTTTTGGGCGAGCGCGCGTTCGGCGGTTTCTTCGGCCTGTCCCGAGCCGACAAGGAAACGCGGCTGCGCGCGCTCGACGCGGAGGAGGCGCCGGCCGACGATCTCGAGGCCGAGGGTGTCCACGAGTTGAGCGAGCTCATCGAGGAGGTCTTCGGCCTGCTCGCGAGATTCGCGCCGCCACTGGATGCCGAGGAGAAAGGCGCGCCGCGGAGGGCGGGAGGTCGGCTTGAGGTCGATCAAAGGAGAAAAAACGAGGAGGAGGCGTGCGAACGCGAAAAGCGCGACTCCGATTCCCCCGTCCTATTGAAGGATGATCGGCGGGACGACGATGCCGCCGCCGGTGGCTTTGGGATGGATCGGCTCCTCCTTTTGTTCGAAGCGAATGACTTGGTTCCCCTGAAAGGTGGCGACTTTCGTTCCCACGGGGACTTTGCGATAGAGCGTAGTGACGACGTTGGTGCCGTTGATCGTCGCGGGGACGTCGTACGGAACGGTTTTGTAGGTCGTCCACGTCCATTGCTCGAACTCGCCGCCGGCTTCGCGAACGGAGGATCGGGCGCCGGGCTTTCCGAGAATCTTGAGGACGACCTCCTGCGGCATGCCGATCACGACTTCGCCCTGAGCGATCGCGTGACGCATCCGTTCGGCTTCCTTTTGTCCCTTTTCGAGTTCGGCGAGAATTTCCGGGGAGGGCTTTTCCAGATCGCCGGCCAAGACCCAGCCTTCGGCCTTTCCATTCGAGATCGTGGCGCGGACGAGGTGGCGGTCCGGGCCGAGGCCGATCACCGCCACCTTCTGCTTCTCGAAAAGCCAGTCCATCACGCCGCTGCCGTCGCGGCTGAAGGCGAGCGGCGTGGGTTTGAGGGCGCGGAGCACGAGCGGTTTGGCGAGAAAATCTTCGACGTAGGCCACGTCCGCGTGGCGCGCGCGCTCGATCGCGGAGGAGACGCCTGCGGCGAGAAGCAGGAGCAGACTGATGCGGCCAAGATGGAGCGGCTTCATGGTGCGAGGGGTCTTCGTCATTTCGCGCGCAGCCTCCAAGTCTACCCGACGAATCGCCCGCGCACAACCTGCGCATCCACCCCATCCCCGCGTCAGGCGTCGGGAAACCCATCCTCGATCGAGAAATGCACGACGTCTTCACCACGTTTCGTGTTTCAGCCGCGGCGGCGCCCTCCTTCGCTTCGCGATGAAATGGAGATCGGTGGCGCAACCCAAATCCAAGGATCCGCCCCATTTTCAGAGAGCAACCCTCCTCATCATCCACGGAGGACCGGGTGGGCGGGGCGTATCAAGATTCCGGACTCCTCACACGAAGGAAGCGACGGCTCGGCCAAGCCGAGGATTCTCGAGGGGTCGTGCTTGAGGAAAATCCGCATCCTTGACCTGACGCGGAAAGGGGAACGAAGGCTCACCCCGCGCCGTTACGGCCCGGCCGGCGCCTCGCTCCGGACGGGAGGCGCGTTCGTGGAAGGATATCCGTACGCCTTCAGGACGGCGAGAATGCGCTGAAGCATCGCGAGGTGGCGCGCGTCCTTCGCCTGGCGCGCCTCCTGTTCGAGGCGGAGGACCAGACGCGCGTAAAAGTCGTAGGCGCCGTAGGTTTTCTTGAGGAGGTTGTGTTCGCTGCAAAGCGTCTGGCCGTTCTCGACGACGCTCCGTCCGCCGAGATGCCGCGGGCGGATATGGTCGGCGCAAATTTCATAACCATTGTGGCGGCCGTTGCCGCAGACGACGCAGCGCTCTCCGTCGCGCGCGTAGATGGCGTCGCGCACGACAGGCGTAAAAGGTTCGTCATCGGCGGTTCCCTTCCATCCGGGAACGCGCTTGTAGACCCCCTTCTCCACCTTGATGAGCCATCCCTCCTGATAAAGCTTGCGAACGGCGCGCCACGGATCTTGGGCGTCCGGGCGCTTTTTGAGAATCGCCGCGACGATCTCCTCTTGCTTGAGGTCGCGATTGGGGTTGGCCTCGAAAAACTCGCGCGCGACCGCCTCGATCGAAGGCGGGCGAGCGCTCGGCGAAGAGGCGGGATCCGCCGCGCCCACGGCGAAGGCCAGCGCCACGAACACCGCGCCACTGGCGAGCACCACCGCCGTCACTTGGCCGTGCCCCCGCGGCGAGCCGCAATCAACGCCGAGAGTTTGTCCAGCAGCTGCGGATCGACGCGCTCGGTCGAGTCCAGGAACGCCAGCAGCACCGCTTCGTCGCGCCCCGGCGCGGCACCTGCGAGAGCGCGCGCGGCACGCTCGCCGAACCATGCCTCGCGGGTGACGCGGGGCGAGTAGTGGTAGGCCTTGCCCTCTTTCTCGCGAACCACCACGCCCTTGCCGTGCAGGCGATCGAGCACCGTGAGCACCGTGGTGTACGCCAACGGTGGCCTGCGGCGGACGTGTGTGAGCACTTCGCGCACGGAAAGCGCGGTCGGGCTGCTCCACAGCACGTCGAGCACGGCGGTCTCGAGCTCACCGAGCGCGGGCGATGGCGGGCTCGACACGTCCCATAAGTACTACAGGCCGTAGTAGTGTGTCCAGCCGTCTGTCGCCGTCGCGCCGCCGTCTGTCGCCGTCTGTCGCCGTCGCGCCGCCGTCTGTCGCCGTCTGTCGCCGCCGTCTGTCGCCGTCGCGCCGCCGTCTGTCGCCGTCGCGCCGCCGTCGATCTACCCTCCGCTCGGCCATGCACCCCGTGACCCGAACCGCCTTCGCGGCCTGCGTGCTGCTCGCCACCGCCCTGCTCGCCTGCAAGGGTGGCTCGAAGCAGAAGTGCGCCACCACCGTCACCCTGGACGGCAAGCCGGGGCAGGGCACGGGCGACGGCCGCGACGAGTCCATGGCCAGCGCCTGCCTGGACTGGTGCGCGCAGCACGACCCAGTGGTCGATCAGGCGCACAGCGCGTGGAAGGCCACGCCCGCGGGTCAGGCCTCGAAGCAGAGCAAGTTCAGCGAGATGTGGAACGTGCCGAACGGAAGCCAGCTCTTGCAAGAGTGCAAGGCCCGCTGCCTCGGCAAGGTCAAGCCAGATCCCGCGGCAGCGCGCGTGAACTGCACGTGAGTGCCGATCGACCCCCGGCGCGCGCTGCGCGGCGTCGGCGATCATGGCACGTCGCCGGCGCGCGAGCCCTTCTCGCAAACCGATTCCGTGGGGCGCGGACACCACTCCCGATCGGTTCTCGTCAGGGCGACCTGCAGCGTCCGGCTCAGGAGCGAGGCGACCGGACCGGGGTCGAGGCGCGAGGCCCGTCTCTTGCCG
>JABWAM010000262.1 GCA_013360985.1 Verrucomicrobiia bacterium
GCAGGAAAGCCGAGCGTTTCAGCCAGCCAATCCGCTCAGCGTTGACCAGCCGTTCGGTTTCCGGAGTGAGCGGACAGTGCAGGCTGACCACATCGCTCGCGCGAAGGAGTTCCTCCAGGGAAACGAAGCGCGCGCCGTCGCGTTCGCCGGAAGGAACGCCCCGCCCGCAGGCGAGCACGCGCATCCCGAACGCGCGCGCCAGCGCGCCCACCGCCCGGCCGATTCGCCCAAAGCCGACGATCCCCATCGTCAGGCCGTCGAGCTCCACGAGCGGAAAATCCCAGTAACAAAAATCGGGCGATCGGACCCAGCGACCTTCGCGCACCCCGCGCGCATGATCGCCGACCCGCTGGGTGAGATGGAGCAGGTGCGCGAAGGCCATTTGCGCGACCGACCGCGCGCCGTAGGCGGGCACGTTGGTCACCAGGATGTTGCGCGCGCTGGCCGCTTCGAGGTCCACGACGTTGACGCCGGTGGCAAGGACGCCGATGTACGTCAACGCGGGGAGTTTCGCGAGATGCTCGCGCGTCAACACCGTCTTGTTCGTGAGGAGGATTTTCGCGTCCGCCGCGCGGGCGACAACCTCCGCTCCCGCCGTGCGATCGTGCGTGACGAACTCTCCGAGGGCCTCGAACGGCGCCCAATCGAGGTCTCCGGGGTTCAGCGTGCGGCCGTCGAGACAAACGATCTTCGGCATGCGCGCATATTCGCGGAGCGTCCGTCGAGGCTCAACCGCAATCCCCGCGGCGTCCCCTCATTTCTCCGCCTTTTTCAATCATCGTCCGCCGCATCGTGCATGGACTCTCTCGTTCTTCCGCGGGGTTGAGGGAGCCCCAAATCCCCGCGTAAGAAACGCGAGAGTCCATCCTTGGTCGAGGAACATGCGATGCCCGCGCGACATTTTGACCTCAAACCGTTGCTGCGGCGCCGCCGGCGGCGGCGCCCTACCTCGCTTCGCGACAGGGCGGATTTTCCTCAAGCATGGACGATGGAAAGGGAGGGCGAGGCCGCCGGCCGAGCCGCCACACCCTTCTTGTGGGGAGTCTGGAATCTCGCCACGACCCATCCCTCCGATCCTCGATAGATGATGATGAAGGAAGCTCTCTGAAAATGGAGTTGATCCGTGGATTTGAGGGAGCGTTCTGGTCGTGACTTTTGGGCTAAATGCGATACGCTGGCCGCATGGATCCGGCCCCTCGTTCCGTTGAGTTCCTCGAGGAGGCGGGGATCGAAAGACCTGTCGAACTCCCGCTCCCCGGGGAAGGCGCGCTGCCCGATGCCAAGCGCCTCAGCGACGAACAACTCGAAGCCTTGCTGATCCACCTCGAGGTCCCCATCCCGTTCAAGGCCAGGATTCCGCTGCCGGTTCTCGGTTACGCCGCGATCTTTCACGGCCTCGAGCGACGGTTGCGCCGCGCGCGCCATCTCGCTCCGCGCCAAAAACCCGTCGAGCGACTTCCTCTGTTCCGTTGGCGCGAGGAACGCGCGAGGGCCCAAGCGAAGGCCGTCCGTCGGCGACGCCGGTTGGAGAACCGAACCGCGCGCGGCGGCGCGCGGGATGCGTCCTCCGAGGCGGACGCGCGCGCCTCAATGCTGCGAGGCGCGATCGGGCGAAGCGGGTGAACGCGTGCTGGCGGTGCGAGGGATCCTGCATGTGGACATGGACGCCTTCTTCGCGTCCATCGAACAGAGGGATCATCCCGAATATCGCGGCAAGCCGGTGATGGTGGGCGCGCCTCCCGACCGCCGGGGGATCATCGCCACCTGCAGCTACGAGGCGCGGAAGTTCGGCATCCATTCCGCAATGCCCTCCCGCACGGCGGGCAGGCTGTGCCCCCATGGCATCTATCTGCCGCCGGACGGGAAGAAGTACGCCGCCGAATCGCGGGAGATCCTAGCGATCCTGCGAAAGTTCACGCCCGAGGTGGAACCGGTCTCCATTGACGAGGCCTTCCTCGATGTCACCGCGTCCCGGAGCGTGTTCGGAGACGCCGTGGAGATCGCGCGCAAGATCAAGGCGCGCATCTTTCACGAACGCGGCCTCACCGCCAGCGTCGGCGTCGCGTCCAACAAGTTCCTCGCCAAGATCGCCAGCGACCTGAACAAACCCGACGGCCTCACCGTGATCGCCGAAGAAGACAAAGAGGCCGTGCTCGCCCCGCTCTCCGTCGGACGGCTCTGGGGGGTGGGGCGCGTGACGCGCGACGCGCTGGAGAAACACGGCTATCGCACCATCGGCGACCTGCAAAAGGCCGATCCTCAACATCTGCGCCCTCTCGTCGGCTCCCGCGCCCAACACCTCGTGGACCTCGCGCGGGGAAAGGACGCGCGTCCGGTGGAAACCGCCGTCGAAACCAAATCCATCGGCAGCGAGCACACCTTCGAAACGGATACGGACGATCTGCTCTTGCTGAAACGCACGCTTTGGGGACACGCCGAAAAGGTGGCGCGCGAACTGAGGAAACAAAACCTCGCCGCGCGATCGGCGACCCTAAAGCTGCGCTACGCCGATTTTGCGACCATCACGCGCCAGACGACCTTCGCGCAACCCACCCAGGACGAGACGGCGCTCTACGAACCGCTCGAACGGCGATTGGCCGACGAGAAGATCGGCCGACGAAAAATTCGGCTTATCGGCCTGACCGCGCGCGCGCTCGAACCGCCCTCGATCCAGCTCGATCTCTTCGATCCGTCGGCGGAAAAACGGCGGCGGCTCGCGCAAGCGGTGGACGACCTCCGCGCGAAACTCGGCTCTCGCGCGATCCGTCGGCTGGGAGATTGAAGCGCGGAGGGCCTCGATCGAGAGGCGAGGGAGCAGCGCCTCTCCCGTGGAAGCGCGATCCCCCGCCGCGCCGATGAACGCCTCATCCGCCGCGCGTCGAAAGCGAAGAGGCCTCGCTCCCGCGGGAAGCGTCCGACGGAACACGCTTCGATTCGGCAGCCTCTTCCTCGATCTCCACCGCGCGCTTCTCCCGGCGCGACTGCTCGGCCGCAAAAACGATGCGATGGGTTCGCAACGACTCCTGGGCGCTCGTGAGGACGCGCGACGGATCCCCTTGACGAATCGCCTCCAGCCAGCTTCGGATGGCGCGGTTGTCGCCGCCGCCGTGCCCGCCCGTTTCGCGCGGGATCGCGATCGTTTCGGCGGTTTTCTCGCCGAATCGGCGGAGGACGATTTTCTTTTCATCGAACGCCAACTCCCCTTCCGCGCCGTGGACGCGCAGCCTCCGTCCTCCGCCGTTGGTGAACGCCGTCATCGTGAATGTGGCGGTGACATCGCCCGCGAACTCCATCGCCACCACCTGATGGTCCACCACGTCGTTGTCACAGCGCCAAACGCAGCGGCCATACGGCCCGGTCCGGATCGCTTCGAGATGCGCCTCGCGCGTATGCACGGAACTGACGACGTTGGCGGGCCATTGGCGACGCGCGCGCGCGCCGCACTCCACGTACTGCCGAATCGCGGAGTACGGGCAGGCGCGCTC
>JABWAM010000263.1 GCA_013360985.1 Verrucomicrobiia bacterium
ACGCCGCGCGCGCGCCCAACGCCGCAGATGGAAACTGCCAAGATGGAATGGAGGGGGGGAAGATTCATTTCGTGGAAATCACTCGGGAGCGGCGGGCGACGGTCTGGGAGAACGCGCGGTACGCATCGAGGCGGGCCAGCGCGGCGCCGCTTTCCAAGATCTCGAGGCTCTTCCGCATGCCGTCGGCAAGATCGCGCGCTTTACCGGCGAGCACGAAGCCCGCCGCCGCGTTGTAGAGGAGAAAATCCCGCCGCGGGCCGTCGTCGTCGCCGGAAAGGAGGTTGCGGATGATGCGGGCATTGAGCGCGGCGTCGCCTCCCTGAAGTTCTTTCAGGTTGGGGCCTCGGAGGCCGAGCGTCGCGGCGTCCATCTCGAAGGTCTCGACGTTTCCGTTGGAGTGAAGCTGGGAGATCTTCGTCTTACCGAGCGTGCTCAACTCGTCGAGGCAGGTCTTCCCCATCCCGTCGTATCCGTGAACCACCAGCGCGCGCTTGAGCTTCATCAGGTAGAGGACATGCACGTAGAGGTCGGTCAGAGCAGGGTCGTAGACGCCGACGATCTGGACGTTCGGGCGCGCGGGATTCACGAGCGGGCCGAGGAGATTGAAGATCGTGCGTTTCCCGTGTCGGGCGAGGAATTGGCGGACCGGCTGCAGCGCCTTGAAGGTCTTGTGATAGAGCGGCGCGAAGAGAAAACCGAACTTGAGGCGCTCGATGCTCTCGCGCGTGGCGGAGGGCGGCATCTCGATGTTGACGCCGAGGGCTTCGAGCACGTCGGCGCTGCCGCAGCGCGAGGTGATCGCGCGGTTGCCGTGCTTCGCGACGGGGACATCCGACGCGGCGAGAACGAAAGCGACCGCCGTCGAGACATTGAACGTCGCCGTGTTGTCCGCGCCGGTGCCGCAGGTGTCCATGAGCAACCCGCCGACCACACCCAGATCCACGCGCGGATCGAGCGCGAGGTCGCGCAGCAAGATCGCGAAATCCGCGATCTCGCGCGGCGATTCGCCCTTTCGCGCGAGACAGAGGAGGAACTCGGCCTTTTCCTCGACCGACACGCCGGGCTCGAGGAGGTCGTGGATCGCCTGCTCGATCTCGACCGCCGAGAGGTCCTGCCCCTCGGCGGCATGCTGGCTCAAGAGCCGAAGCTGGGTTTGCGCCGTCAGCACAGCCGCCGATTGAAACGCATTCCCTCCGTCAGGACAAGCAAAAGGAAACTTGGTCATGGGCGAGACGGAGCGGATCGAAGGAGACCACGCGATGATACCGATCGAACAGAAAACCCACGCCGAGGCGCGGAGAACGCGGAGGGAGAAACGCATCCATCGTTTTCTTTTCTCCATCTCCGCGTTCTCCGCGTCTCCGCGCGATCCAATCCCCGCCATGACCGCCCAAACCCACTTCCTGCGGGAGGAAGCGCCCTCCCGCGACATGCCGTCGAACGCACATCTCGCTTTCGGCGGCGCCCCTCCTCCGCGCGAACGCGACGGGGCTTACGCCATGTGCGCGACGAGGTTCGCGCCGAACTCGGAGCACTTGATCTCGGTCGCTCCCTGCATGAGGCGGGCGAAATCGTAGGTCACCCGTTTCGAGGCGATCGCTCCGCGCAACCCCTTGAGGATGAGGTCCGCCGCCTCGGTCCATCCCAGGTAGCGGAACATCATCTCGCCCGAGAGCACCACCGAGCCGGGGTTCACCCGATCCTGATTCGCGTACTTCGGCGCGGTGCCGTGGGTCGCCTCGAAGATCGCGTGACCCGTCGCGTAGTTGATGTTGCCGCCCGGAGCGATCCCGATGCCGCCCACCTGCGCCGCGAGCGCGTCGCTCAGGTAATCTCCGTTCAAGTTCAGCGTCGCGATCACGTCGAAATCCTCGGGGCGCGTGAGCACCTGCTGAAGCGCGATGTCGGCGATGGCATCCTTGAGGATCGCGCCGCTCGGGAGCTTGACCCACGGCCCCCCGTCCACTTCCACGCCGCCGAACTCCCGTTTCGCCAGCGCGTACGCCCAGTCGCGGAAGGCGCCTTCGGTGAACTTCATGATGTTGCCCTTGTGAACGATCGTCACGGACTTGCGGCGATGGCGGAGCGCGTACTCGATCGCCGCGCGCGCGAGGCGCTCGGTCCCCGGTCGGCTGACCACCTTGATCCCGACGCCGACCTCGGAGGGCGCCTCCTTGCCGAAGCGCACCTTGGCGGCCTCCTTGGGAAACGCGCTCCCCAGAAAATCCAGAGCCTTGGCCGCCTCGGGCGTGCCCGCCTTCCACTCGATCCCCGCGTAGATGTCCTCGGTGTTCTCGCGGAAGATGATCATGTCCACCTTCTCGGGATGTTTCACCGGACTCGGCACGCCCGCGAAATACTGGACGGGCCGCAGACAGACGTAGAGGTCGAGCATCTGGCGGAGCGCCACGTTGAGCGAACGGATCCCGCCGCCCACCGGCGTCGTGAGCGGTCCCTTGATCCCAACGAGATACTCCTGAAACGCCTGGACCGTTTCGTCCGGAAGCCAGGTGTCGAACTTCGTCTTCGCGGCTTCTCCTGCGAAGACCTCCCACCAGGCGATCCGGCGTTTCCCTCCGTACGCCTTTTCCACCGCCGCGTCGAACACCCGTTGGCTGGCCGCCCAGATGTCCGGTCCGGTGCCGTCGCCCCGGATAAAAGGGATCACGGGATGATTCGGCACGTCGAGTTTGCCGCCGCGAAGGCCGACCTTGTCGCCGGCGGGAGGAGGAAAGAGGGAGTAGGCCATAAGGAGCACGGAGTTTCCCGAGCGACCGGACGAATGTCAAACCCGCGCGCAGCGGCCCAAATCCCCGCGCCAGGCGTGGAGGAGTCCATCCTCGGTCGAGGAACCGGCGACGCCCTCGCCACATTTTGGACTCAAGCCGCGGCCGCGGCGCCGCCGGCGGCGGCGCCCTCCCTCGCTTCGCGACCAAGCGGATTTTTCCCAAGCATAGACGGGGGAAAGGGAGGGCGAGGCCGCCGGCCGAGCCGTCGCACCCTTCGTGTGAGGAGTCGGGAATCTCGACACGACCCACCTCTCCGATCCTCCATGGATGATGAGGAGGGTGGCTCTCTGATAAATCGAGCGGATCCGTGGATTTGGGAACGGGGTGTGGGCCCTGATGGATTCGAACCATCGACCAAGGGATTATGAGTCCCCTGCTCTGACCGCTGAGCTAAGGGCCCGAAACCGGCGCGTACGACGCGCGACCAAACTCCGCTTCCGTCTGTTCCGCGATCGGGTTTCGCGGGCCTCGCGTCCCACGCGGAGGCGCGCCCCCCCCGATGACGAAAGACCGGCGTTCGGAATCTGGCGCGTCATAAAACCGGGCGCACTATGCCAGGGCGTTGCGCGAAGGGAAAGCGATTTGACGCGGCCCAAATCCCCGCGTAAGGCATGGGGGGAGTCCATCCTCGGTCGAGGAACAAGCGACGCCCTCGCAACATTTTGGACTTAAGCAGCTTCCGTGGCTC
>JABWAM010000264.1 GCA_013360985.1 Verrucomicrobiia bacterium
TGGGGAGTCTGGAATCTCGACACGACCCACCTCTCCGATCCTCCATGGATGATGAGGAGGGTTGCTCTCTGAAAATCGAGCGGATCCGTGGATTTGGGCACGGCCCTTGATCCCCGCGTAATTTTCATACGGCTGATTTCGGCTCTGTTGGCTTGCCCTCCCCTGCTTGCGCGGAGATTTGGAGGAGAAAAATCCTGTTGACGCGTCGCAGCGCATTCGCCTAGCGTCGCGCCTTCCATGAACCACAATCTGCCTCTCTTGGCATGGGTTGCCGCCCTTTTGCTGGGCCTGAGCGCGCTGTTCAACGGGTTTTTCGTTTTTCGGCAGTTAATGATCTACAAGGATCTCCAAAACCTGCATTCGCAGCTCGCCAACAGCGGCCAGATCCAGACTGTCGCCCAAGGCATCCTGAACGATCTTGCGGCCTATTCTCAACGGCAACCGGCGGTCCTCCAACTCCTGCGCAAGTATGGAGTGAACGTCCAGAGTGCGCCACAACCTCCTCCCGCCAAGTAATTCCATGAGCCAGGATCCGGGAACCCCGAACTTCGACCCTGTCGCTTCCCAGTGGAAGCTTCTCCTCACGCTCAGTGTCGCCGGTTTATTGGCGAGCGCGAGCCTGAACGTCTTTCTCCTCAAGCAAAACCGGATGCTGACGTTTCAGCGCAAGCAGCAGCAGGAACAGTTCGCGCGGACGCGCCAGATGGAGACCGCCCTTCGCTCGCTCGTGCAGGATGTCGCGTCGTTCAGTCTGCAATATCCCGAGGCGCGCGGAATTTTGTCGAAGTACGGGATTCAAGTGAATCCCGCGCCGCCCCCCGTCGCGCCGCCGATGGCGCCTGCGGCGAGCGGCAGACCCGCGGCGCCGCTTCCGCCCGGCGGACGCTGATCGCGCGGTTTTTCGCTGGCGCCCCCGCCTTGTTCGACGCGGCGGGAAGTGGTAGCCTGCAAAGCTCATGTTCGGACGTTCCGAGAAGCGGACCCGCCGCACCCTTGAGGAGCGGACGCTCCGCAATTTTCTGCATCGCAGCGCCGTCGTGCGCTGGATGATCGCCCTGGGGACCACGGCGGCGCTCGTCTTCCTTACTCTGATCGGCGGACGGCTCGATCCGCTCGATCTCACTGTCGGCCAAATTTCTCCCCGCACCATGGTGGCCCGCGTCGGATTTTCCTATCTCGACGAGGTCGCGACGGCTTCCGCGCGAGAACGTAAAGCGGATCAAACGCCCAACATCTATCGCCTCACTCGCGACGGAGTCGCCCGAGACCTCGCGCGGACTCGCCACCTCTTCGAGCGCGCGCACGCCCTGAAACAGGGCGGACGCGTCACGGAAACGAGCCTCAAACCGATCACCGAAATGTGGAACGAGGCCGCGGACATTCCTTTGAATTCGAGCGACGTTCAATCGTTGCTCTTCCTCTCCGACCGCGTCAACTTCCTCGCCGCGCTCGACCGCTTTGCGAACCGTCTCGCGGAAGCGGGGATCACCGGCGACGACCAGTTTCGAGGCGACCCTGACGGTTGGGTCGCCTTGAGCGCGACGCCGGAGGACTTCGGATCATTGCGCCGCGTTCGCGCGGGCGCCCTCCTGACCGCCACGCAAGCCCGCCAGCGGCTCATGGACCGCCTGATCGAGGAGGCGTCCATCCCGCGCGGCGCGCGTCCCGCCGTCGAAAAAATCGCCGCGGAACTCACGTCGCCCAACCTTCAACTCGATCTCCCCCTGAGCGCGCGCATCCGAGAGCAGCAGGCGAGCAAGGTCCAGCCTGTGTATCGGACGGTAACCAAAGGCACGGTGCTCCTGGAGCGCGGGGAACGCGTGACGGAGGACAAGCTCGCGATGCTCAAGGCGCACGAGCAGGAGGCGAAACGGGAGGATTCCCGCCAAACGCGCTGGCGAGAGCGCATCGGCGCCGCGGCGATCGTCGCGGTGATCGTCGGCAGCGCGGTGCTTGCGCTCGCGTTTTCGGGCATACGCGAGCGCTCTTCCACCAACCGCGAATACGGCCTGCTCGCAACGATCGTGATCTTTCACATTGCGATCTGTCGATTGGCGCTGTTCATCGCCGACGCCTTCCTGGGATTGAGCCCCTCGCTCCTCGCCTCGGTCCTTCCCGCATGCCTCGGGCCGATGCTTTGCGCGGTGCTCGTCCATCGTCGCCACGCGAACGCTGCGGCTTATGTGACGAGCTTCCTGCTTGGCGTCATCACGCACTTCAACTTCGCGGTCATGCTTACGGCCCTCATCTCCTCGGTGGTCGGCATCCACTTCGTCACGCCGCTTCGCCGCCGAACGCGAATCTATGAAGCCGGCGTGGCCGCCGGCGCGGCGGCGGCCGGCGTGAATCTCCTCTTCGGCTTCATGTCGGAGGCGCCTTGGGGGGTGATCGCCCAGCAGAGCGCCCTCGCGCTCGGGTGCGCGCTCGCCGTGAGCGTCCTGATCCTCGCGCTGCTGCCGCTCTTCGAGATGCTCTTCAAGGTGACGACCGACCTCCGCTGGCTCGAACTGGCCGACTTGAACCACCCGTTGCTGCGCCGCATGGTCATGGAGGCGCCGGGGACCTACCACCACAGCCTCATGGTGGCCAACCTCGCCGAACGGGCCTGCGAAGCGATCGGGGCGAACGCCCTCATGGCGCGCGTCTGTTCCTATTTTCACGACATCGGCAAGCTCAAGAACCCCGAGTACTTCTGCGAAAATCAGGTCGAAGGGCACAATCCGCACGACGGGATCAGCCCGAACATGAGCGCGCTCGTGATCATCGCCCACGTGAAAGACGGAGTGGACCTCGCGATCCAAAACCGGATGGTGCGTCCCGTCATTGACACGATCCGTCAGCATCACGGCACCACTCAGGTCGCCTATTTCTATCGCCTCGCGAAACAGCAGGAGGAGGATGCCCGTCTCGGCAGTCGCATCGTGCGGATGAAGGAGAGCGATGTCCCGCGCGTCGAGGAGGAGACCTACCGATATCCCGGACCGAAGCCCTCCGCGCGCGAGATCGCCGTGATCAGTCTCGCCGACATGGTCGAGGCCGCCGCGCGCGGCATCCAACGCCCTACGCCGCAAAAAGTCGAAGCCCTCGTCCAGGAAGCCGTCGAGCAACGCCTCGGCGACGCGCAACTCGACGAATGCGATCTCACTCTGCGGGAATTGCGCGCGGTCTCCGAGAGTTTCACCAAGACCGTTCTCGGCATGCTGCATGCCCGCGTCGCGTATCCGAAGGATGACGCTCACGTTGACCAGCCTCCATCCGTCCCGTCGTCCGCCGCTTCGTGAATGGCGGATCGGCTTTTGCCGCCTGGCGGAGGCCCTCCGCGCCGCGCCGCCGCGCGGCGGCGCCTTGGCCCATCGCGAAATCGGCGTCGTTCTTGTGGATGACGCGCGCATCGCCGCGTTGAACCGCCGCCACCTCGGCCACCGCGGGCCGACCGACATTCTCACCTTCGACTACGGCGAC
>JABWAM010000265.1 GCA_013360985.1 Verrucomicrobiia bacterium
CGGTGGAGGCGAGGGCATTGGCGAAGCGCGCGCCGTCCATGTGAACGCGCAGGCCGAGGTCGCGGGCGGCAGCGCCCGCGGCCGCGAGGTCGCGCGCCGCGTACACCGTGCCGAGTTCCGTGGCCTGAGAGAGAGAAAGGGCCCGAGGTTTGGGGTAGTGGATGTCGGCGCGTTTCCTGACGGTATGGCGGACTGCGTCGAGGTCCATCTTTCCGCATTCGCCGGGGACGAGGAGGATTTTCGTTCCGTTGGAGTAAAACTCGGGCGCGCCGCATTCGTCGGTCTCCACGTGGCTGCGCTCGTGGCAGATCACGCTATGGTACGACTGGCAGAGCGAGGCGAGCGCGAGGGAGTTCGCGGCGGTTCCGTTGAAGACGAAGAAGACCTCCGCGTCGCGTTCGAACGCCTCGCGGAGGAGGTCGGTGGCGCGGGCGGTCCAAGCGTCGTCGCCGTACGCGGAGGCGTGCCCCCGGTTGGCGCGCGCCAACGCCTCCCAAGCTTCAGGACAAATCCCCGACCAGTTGTCGCTGGCGAACTGACGGCGGGATGAGGGGGCGGGCTCCGCCCCGGCCTTTCGAGAGACGCGCATGGGGAGAGGAAGCGTAGGCCGCGCGCCGCGGGATTTCAATCCGGCGCATGACGAAAACCGTCGTGAGCGAGGGCGAGCAGCACGTCCTTTTTGGAGATTGCGCCGAGGACTTTCCGGCTCAGTTTGTCTAAGACGGGGATCCGCTCGCCCGTGTGCGTCGAGAAGACGCGAAGGGCGATTTTCAGCGGGGCGTCCGGCGTGAGGTGAGGGAAGGAGGGGCGGATCAGGTCCAGGGCAAGGATTCCGCGGACGCGTTCGAGGTCGGGGTCGTTGAGGACCGGCTTGATGTCGTGGAGGCTGATGGCGCCGCGAAAGATTTTCTCCCGATCCACGACGTAGAGATAGTGATATTGGTATTTCGCGAACATGCGCGCCACTTCAAGGAACGAAGCGGTCTCGATCAGGAGGGGAGGATCGGGGCGCATCAGTCCGGAGACGTGGAGCCGGTCCAGAGGGGGCGCGCCCGCTTCTTCGGTTTTGCGCCGCAACGATTCCGAGTAGATCGAAGCGGTTTGGATGCCTCGGGAGACGTAGTAGGCGGTGACGCACGCCAGCATGAGAGGCAGGACGATCGCGTAGTCGAGGGTCATCTCGAAGAGGATCAGGATGGACGTGAGCGGCGCGTGCGTGGTCGCAGCGAGAAAACAGCCCATCCCGACAAGCGCGTACGCGGGCGCCGCGGCCGTCCAGGATGGAAAGAGGCGGTGCAGCGGGATGCCGAACAGGGCGCCGAGCGCGGCGCCGCAAAACAAAGTCGGCGTAAAGACGCCGCCGACGGCGCCCGAGCCCACCGTGGCGCCGGTCGCCAGCAGCTTCAGGAAGAGGATGAGCGCGAGCGCGGGCCAGGGCCAGGCAGAGTGCAGGACGGAGGTGACGACGCTGTAGCCGTTGCCGCAAACTTGCGGATAAGGGATCGAAAGCACGCCGACGATGAGCCCGCCGAGCGCGAGCTTTCCGTACGGCGCGGCGTTGACTCTTCCGAACAAGGCCTCGCTCGCCTTGAGGAAGCGGAGGAAAAAAGGCGCCGCCGCGCCGGCGACCAGGCCGAGGAGCAGATAGGGGAAGATCTCCCATTTCGAACTCATCTCGAAGAGCGGGATCTCGTAGACCGGCCGTCCGCCGAGAATTTCGCGCGTGGTAACGGTCGCGAGCACGGAGGCGACCACCAACGGGCCGAAGCTTTCCATCGAGATCGAGCCGAGAACGATCTCGGCCACGAAAAGCGCGCCGGCGATCGGGGCGTTGTAGGCGGAGGCGATGCCCGCCGCGGCGCCGCAGGCAACCATCAACTGGCGGCGAGGGGTGGGGAGCCGAGCCAGGCGCCCCACGAACGAGGCAAGCATTGAGGAGAGTTGCACCATTGGTCCTTCGCGCCCGATCGAGCCGCCGGAGGCGATGCTCATCAGCGAGGAGAGGCTTTTGACGAGCGTGGAGCGCACGCGAATCGCGCCGTCGCCCAGAACGATCGCTTCCATGTAATCCGTCGAGCTCTGCCTCGGAAGCAGCCGCATCCCGAAGGAGAGCGCCGCGCCCGCCAATAGGCCGCCCGCGGCGGGAACGAGCGCCCGATGTTCGTAGGAAAGGCTCGCGGCGATCTGGACCAGTCCGCCCGATTGGCCGGTGAACAGCCATTGGACCGCGTGGATGCCTCCGCGAAACGCGAGGGAAATGAGGCCGCCCGCCACTCCGATGATTCCCGCCCAAAGCAAGGTCGCCTTGGTCTCGCCGAGTTGCAGCCGATCGAACAGCCAGAGGCGAGCTTTGAGGAAGCGGAAGAGGAAAGGACGCATTACGTGCCGAAAGCGGGTGGCGCGCCGCCTTGCTTCGATGTTGTGGATGGCGTCAAATGGCGGTGTAAAGGGCGGTGGCCTGATGATCGTTTTCTTGTCTCTTGAGACGGCGGACGAAACCGAGTTCGTCCATTCGTCGTTCCAGCGCCGATTCTTCGAGGGCAAAACGATGCCATTCGAGGATGATGGCGCGGCAACGCCGCAGCGTATGCGGCCAATGCTCGATCAAAAACTTTTCGCCGCCTTCAAGGTCCGCCTTCATCAGATCCACGCCTTCGGGGAATCGTTGCGCGATCTCGGCGTCGAGATCGAGGCTCGCGCGGCGCACGGTGCGCCGCGGGCAATACCGATGGAACACGGAGGAATGTCCGTCCGCCTTGCTCACGTGGAACGCGAGCGCTTCGCCGGGCGGTCCGATCAAGCCTTCCAGAATTTCGCAATGCGCGTCGAGATGATTGAACGCAAGGGCGGAGCGGCATCGGGCCAGGCAATCAGGGTTGGCGTCCACGAGTAGGCCGCGCGCGGGAGGAGAGTCCGCCGCGCGACGGCAGCGGCGCAGATGCTCCGCGAAGAGGGTGAAGAAGCCCGCGTTGCAACCAAGGTCCACGAGGGTGCGCGGCGGTTCGATGGCTTCGATGAGAGGGCGATAGCTTTCCGCGAGGAGAATCTCTTGGACAAGCCGCGCCTCCTGGCGGGTGCGAATCGGGAAAGAAATTCCGGTGGGAAGATTGAGGGTGAGATCCGCCCAGGGCAACGCGCGCCACGCCAAAGATTTTCGGAGGCGGCGGAGCATGCGGCGATCATGCCGTTCGGCGGCGGAGCGCGTCAACACGGCGCATCGCGTCGGCGAAGACCTGTTTCCATTGGGCGGCGACGCGTTCCGGCGAAAGCTCGGCGTGAAGGAGGGGCGCCGCCGCCGCCGCGCGACGCGCGCATCCCGAATCGTTGAGCGCCTCACGGATGCCGCCCGCGAGCGCCGAGGGATTTCCCGGCGGCACGACGCGGCCGCTGCCGTCGCGGCGCGGGTAAAATACGGCGCCCATCCGCTCGGTCATGACCACCGGCGTTCCCAAGGCG
>JABWAM010000266.1 GCA_013360985.1 Verrucomicrobiia bacterium
CGTCGTCGCCTGCCTCTCGCTCGGCTTCCTCCTCGCCGCGCGGATCACCGCCGAGACCGGCATCCCCTTCCTCCCCGGTTTCCTCTTTGGATTTCTCGCGATCCCCATCAAGTTTTTCGGCGCCGCGGCTTTCGGGCCGCGGGGGTTGGTCGCCTTGGCGACTCTCCCTTTGCTCGCCACCTCGGGCGACCACAGCAACAGCGTCGCCGCCCAAGAAACTTCACGGCGAAAAATCGAAGAGGCGGAGACCGACGGTTTTTCGCGCCGCCTCGATCGTCTCCTCGCCATCGGGCTCCTCCTGACGCTCGCGGCGGGAACGCTCTTCATCCTCTGGGACAACTACAGCTTCGGCGCGCGGCAAGAAAACCAAGCCGGCGCCGCGCTCTATAAGGGCAACGCGAACCTTCAAATCTACGGATTGAGCACCGTCGGCCCTGAACTCGGACGCCTCAAGGCGGAAGGCATCGGCGACGCCAAGGGGGCATGGGATCACCTCGCGCGGCTCATTCATCCGACTCCCGAAAAAGACTACGGACGCTTCTTCCTGCTCGGCGCGACGCTCGTCGCCGGATGCGCGTTCCTCCGGGGTCGTTTCGCGGGCTGGCCGTTCCATCCGCTTCCGCTGCTCCTCCTCGGCACCTGGATCCTCTCGCGCCTTTATTTCGCCTTCTTCCTCGGCTGGCTCATCAAGGTCGCCCTGCTCCGCATCGCGGGCGGCCGCGCCTTCGCCCGTTCGAAGCCTTTCTTTTTCGGAGTCATCGCGGGTTCCGTCGTGATGGGCGGCGCGTGGCTTGTCACGGCGATGATCTATCACCTGGTCACCGGCATCAAACCTCCCGTGGTCAACTTCTTCATCTAATGCTCGAAGTTCGCGAACAGACCCGCCTCTCGTGGCGCCGGATGCTGGCGATCTGCGCGGATAGCCTCGCGTATCGCCTCTTTCGCTCGCTGGTCACGGTCGGCATCATCGTCCTCGCGATCGCTTTTCTCGGACAGATCCTCTTCGACGGCTATTTCGGCCGCGCGTTGCGCGATTCCGTGGACGCCGAGGCGCGCGCCACGACCGCCGACGCGCGTTTCCTGCGGCGCGCGGGTTTCGTGGAAACGCCGACGAAACTCGCGCGCGCATGGGCATCCCTTCGCCCCGAGGACGCCGACTTCCAGAACCTGCGACGCTGGCTGGGCGGAACGCCCGCCGAAACCGAAGGCCTGGTCGCTTCCTGCGCGCGGCTGGATGCCTTCCTCCATTTCCTCGACCGCCTTCCCGCCGGCAAACGCTCTCTCCTCGTCGGAGAACTCGACGGCTGGGCTTCCCTGGATCGCCTTCAGGACGACGCGGCGCGCGCGGAGTTTTTGGCGCGTCTCGCGCGCATGAAATCGCTTCGCCCGCCCGGCGGCGAAGCGGGCGTTGTCGCCCTGGCGCGCGCATGGCCCGCCCTTTCCTCGCAAATCCTCCGCGCGCGGGAGGGTTATCGGGAAACGGTGGACGCGATCGCCGCGCGCTGCGGCGCGGACGGCCTCAACGCGGCGCTCGGCGCCGCCCTGCGCGCAAACCGCGAGCGCGAATTGTTCGACGAACTGGCGCGCCTGGGTTTTGAAGTCGCCCCTTCCGAGGTCGCTTGGATCGCCCGAAGCCGTCGTCAGGGACAGGAAACCGACTGGGCCGTCGGCTTCCTGAAAGCGCCTGAACTTCGCGCCGCCTGGTATCGCGAGTTCCAAAGCAACCTGAACCCGTTCGACGCCCTGGACGTCTGCGCGCGCTCAGCCTCGCGCGTCAAATGGATCCAAAAAAATCTCTCTAGCGAAAATGCCGCGCGCTTCGACGCCGGACGCTTCCTCGCCGCGGCGCGCGCGCATCGCGAGCGCTCGGCGCTCCTGCATTCCCAGCAAGCCCTCCTCAACCGCTACGGCGCGACGGAGCGATTCAGCGAAAAGACTCTCTGGCTGATCGTCGTCTCCCTGCTCGTCTGCGTGGTCGGGATCACCAACGCGATGCTCATGAGCGTGCTCGAACGCTTCAAAGAAATCGCAACCATGAAATGCCTCGGCGCGCGCAATCAGACGATCGCCTTCCTCTTTATCTTGGAATCGGCGGCCATGGGAGTCGCGGGCGGCTTCCTCGGCCTGGGGATCGGCGCCGGAATCGCCTTGGTCCGGCAAACTTGGGAGTTCGGCGGCCGCCTCTTTGCGAATTTTCCATGGGCCGACGCCCTCGTCGCCTCCGCGCTCTGTCTCGGCTGCAGCATCCTCCTGGCGGCGATCGCCGCGATCTATCCCGCCGGGGTCGCCGCCCGCATGGCGCCCATGGAAGCGATGCGCGTGGACTGATCCGATGAACACTCCCGCCTCGCTCCAATCCAAACGCCGCGCGGAAAGCGTCATCGTCCGCACCCGCGACGTCTGCAAGGAATACCGCAAAGGGCCGATCGTGACCCAGGCCCTTCGCGGAATTACGTGCGAAATCCGACGCGGCGAATTCGTCTCGATCATGGGGCCTTCGGGAAGCGGAAAATCCACTTTCTTCAACATCGTCGGCGCGCTGTCCACCCCCACCTCGGGGCGCGTGCTCATTGACGAAGTGGACGTCGCCCAGCTCAGCAACGACGAGCTCGCCTACATCCGCTGCAAAAAGATCGGCTACATCTTTCAATCCTACAACCTCATCCAGGCGATGACCGCCCTGGAAAACGTGATGACCTCGATGCTGTTCGCCGGCGTCATCGCCGACGACGCCCGCCGCCGCGGGATGCGCCTCCTCGATCGGGTCGGCCTCAAGGACCGATGGTTTCATCTCCCGAAACAACTCTCCGGCGGCCAACAGCAACGCGTCGCCATCGCCCGCGCGCTCGCCAACGAACCGCGCATCCTCCTCTGCGACGAGCTGACCGCCAACCTCGACCTCGCCACCGGCCAGCAAATCATCGATCTCCTCGTCCGCTTGAACCGAGAAGAGGGCGTCACCATCATCTGCGCCACTCACGACTATCGGATGCTCGATCAATCCGACCGCATCTTCTGGATCCGCGACGGCCAAATCGAAAAAATCCAGAACCGCGACGAAGTGCGCATCCAGGTCGGCCGCATCGGAGGTCGCGCATGAACGCCCGCCCGATCGCCCTCGCCGTTTTTGTCGCCGCCGCGGCCGTTCTCCCGTCCGCCGAACCGCTCGATCCCGCGCGCTTCGCCGCCACCGTCGCCGAACTCACGAAGGCCCCGCACCGTCTCGCCGGCACTCCGGAGGGCGCCGCCGCCGGGGCCTTCCTCGAGCGCGAACTCCGCGCCTTGAAGGGAGAGGTCCTCGTCCAGCGCTTCACCTTTCCCCAGCAACGCGTCATCGCCTGCTACGCCGAGTTTGACGGGAAACGCCTCCCCCTGTTCCCGCTGAAACCGAATGGTCTCCAGGCCTCGGCGACCCCCGCCGCAGGCATCGAGGGCGCCGCCGTTTCCGTCGGCGC
>JABWAM010000267.1 GCA_013360985.1 Verrucomicrobiia bacterium
CGCGCCACGCGGCGACGAGGTCGGCCTCCGTCGGCGTCGTGTCTCTCAGGCGGGCGCGGATATAGGCGACGGCCTGGCGAAACTCGCGGAAAAGGCGATGGCGCGCCTTATGAAAAAGCCGGACGAGGTTCATGTCCCCGAGTGTGCCGGGGGCCGCCTCCGCCCTCAACGCGAAAGGCGGCGCCGTTTCACGGAAAGGGGATTCGATGGATCTTTCGTCTTGGCCGCGCGGGAGATCCGGGCTAAAGGGCATGCGATCCTTATGAGTCTCTTTTCCAAGAAGGCGAAGCCCCGCGTCTTGATCGTGGACGACGAACCGATCGTCTTGGAGATGACCACCGAGTTTTTGAAGAATGGCGGTTTCGAGGCGGCGACCGCCCTCTCCACGGCCCAGGCCCTCGAACGCCTCGGCGAGAAACGGGTGGACGCGGTGCTCCTCGATGTCCATATCCCGGGTGAAAGCGGGTTGGAGGCCATTTCCAAAATTCGCGCGGCGCAACCCGGCGTTCCGATCATCCTGTTTACCGGGGCGGGCTACCAGAATGACCTGATGCAGGAGGCGCTCAAGGCGGGCGCCAACGGGTTCGTCAGTAAGGGAACGGAGATGGAAAACCTCGGCGTCGCGATCCGCCGCGCGTTGAGCCCCGCAATGGAAGGAAAGAAAACCTCATGAGGGCGCGCGTTACGATCATGCCTAAGCGCAACGTGCTCGATCCGCAGGGGAAAGCCGTCGTCCGCGCGATTCATCAAATCGGCATGGAGATCGTCCACGACGCGCGCGTCGGCAAGATCGTCGAGATCGAGATCGCGGGGAACGACGCGGAGAGCGTTCGCCCGAAACTCGAGGAGATCTGCCGCGATCTCCTCTCGAATCCGGTGATCGAGGATTATCGTTTGGAGTTCGAGAAGTGAACGGCGGCCGCGCCGCGCCCGACGCAGAATCGCGCGCGCCGCGGGAAACCTTTCCCCTCATGCGATTCGGCGTCATCCGTTTCCCCGGTTCCAACTGCGACCAGGATTGCCTGCATGCCGCGGGCGCGGTCATGGGGCAGGAGGCGTTCTATCTCTGGCACAAGGAGACCGATCTCCGCGGCGCCGACTGCGTGATTCTTCCCGGCGGATTTTCCTACGGCGATTATCTGCGATGCGGCGCGATCGCGCGCTTCGCCCCGATCATGGCGCCGATCCGACGGTTCGCCGCCGAGGGCGGCTTGGTCCTGGGCATCTGCAACGGATTCCAGATTCTCCTCGAGGCGGGGCTGTTGCCCGGCGCGATGTTGCGCAACGCCTCGCTTCGGTTTCAGTGCCAGATGACGCGCTTGCGCGTCGAGCGCGGATCGATCGGCCCCTTCGCTTCCGCGGCGCGCACGGGGGAACTGCTCCGCATCCCGATCGCCCACGGCGAGGGCAACTATTACGCGGACGCCGCGACGCTCGCCGAACTCAACCGCAACGGCCAGGTGCTCTTCCGTTACTGCGACGAGCGAGGGCGCGTGGCGTCCGAGGCGAATCCGAACGGAGCGTCGGAGAATATCGCCGGCATCACGAACCGCGCAGGGAACGTCCTCGGGATGATGCCGCATCCCGAGCGCGCATGCGAAGCCGCGCTCGGCGCCGAGGATGGCCGATTGATTTTCGAGTCCATCCTCGAATGGATCCGCGCGCGAAGGATTTCTTCCGCGGCATGAAGACGCGCGCGGGCAGTTTCTCCGCGATCCTCGCGGCGGCGCTCCTGGCCGGATCGAGCGCGCGCGGAGGAGGAAATGCGGCGGAAACGGACGCCATCGCCCGCAAATCCGCCGCGATCTGGGAGGAGTCCACGCGCCGAAAGATGAACGAAGGGCTGGATGCCGAGGGCGGAGGCGATCTCCAGGTCGGCGGCGCGATCCTCCGCCTGACCCGCCTGAAGCTTCGCCTCGGCCCGCTGAAAACCCCCGGTGATCTGCAGGGCGGACAGGCGCCCTCCGAACTCTTCGGCAAAGGGAAAGACGCCGGCCGCTTCGCCGTCGGAGGAATTACGCTCTCCGCGGCGACCACGCTCGATCAAGTCTCCGGCCAGACCTTCGAGATCGGGCCGAAGGACGCCGCGGAGATCGTCATGCCCGACGGCGCGAAATGGCGCCTCCAAGAAGGCGGCATCAACTTTCTTCAGGCGAGCGTCTCGAATGTGCACCTCCTGATCGAAGGGCGCGCCGTTCCTTCCAACAATCTCAAGGCTTCCGCGGTGCGCGTGACCGGAGAGCTGACCGCCGGGTTGGAATTGTCCGCCGATCAGGAAGCAAAACCCGCCGAACCGGGACGCTAAAACGCATGCGGCTCGCCCGGCGATATCGGGGCACGACGATTTTTCTCGGCTGCGGGTTTGCCGCGAAATATCCGAAGGGCGGCGGCAACTTCTCCGTGCCGCTCCAGTGGATGCTCGGCCTGCGCCGGCTCGGCCTCGAGGCGGTCTGGATGGAGGTGATGCCCTCGACGGGCGACGCCGCCGAGGACGCCGCGCGCGCGGAAAACTTCGAGACCCAGCTCGTGGGACACGGGCTGGCGGGGCGTTACGCGCTGCTCGTCGAGCCGCCCGGGAGCACGACGCAGGAGTTCGACCGCATGGAGGCGCGGGGGATGACGCGGACGGAACTGCGGCGGCGCCTCGGCGGCCCGACCCTTCTGCTCAATCTGTGCAACTCGTTTCGTCCGCCGCTCACCGACCTCTTCGCGCGGCGCATCCTCTGCGACCTCGACCCCTCCGAGATCGCGCACTGGATGACGCGGATCGAGGTGGGGCAATCCTCGCATCACGCCTTTTGGACGATCGGCCTGAACCGCCACGCGACGGACTGTCGCATGTCTCCCGCGAAAGTGAACTGGCGGACGTTTCCGCCCCTGGTGGACACGCGGCTTTACCAGGCCTTTCCGCTGCCCGCGCGCGCGCGCTTCACGACGGTTACGCAATGGTATTGGAACCGGGGCATCGAGATCGCGGGGGAATATCCCGATCTTTCCAAGCAGGCCGCCTTCGAGGCGTTCCGCGATCTGCCGCGGCTTGTTCCCGAGATCGCGTTCGAGCTCGCCGTGAACCTCAACCTCGACGATCCCGAAATCGAACGCCTGCGTCGCCTCGGCTGGCGGCTCGCCGCGCCGCACCGAGTGGCCGCCACACCCGCCGCCTACCGCGATTATCTCGCCGGATCGCTCGCCGAGTTCGGCCTCTGCAAACGGATCGAGAGCCTCATGCGCTCCGGTTGGGTGAGCGATCGTTCGGCGGCCTATCTCGCCACGGGGCGCCCCGTTGTCGCCGTGGACACGGGCGCCGCGAAATATTTTCCTCACGATGGCGGCATCCTCTGGGTCAACTCCGCCGAGGAAGCCGCCGAGGCGGCGCGCCGCGTCGCGCGCGACGCCGTTGCGCTCGCGCGCAAGGCGCGCC
>JABWAM010000017.1 GCA_013360985.1 Verrucomicrobiia bacterium
CACGCTCGAAGGCGCGCTCGGTCTGCTCGAAGGGCAGGCGCTCGACGCGGAATCGCGGCGCGGCTTGGCCGGCGCGCTGCTTGCCGGGGTTTCCGCAGCGCCCGAGGGGCGCGACCGCCTTTTGGCCGCTTTGCCGTCATTCGCCGTGGACCCGACGGCCGCTCTCGCCGAAACGGCTCAGCAGAACGACCTTGCGGCATGGTGGACGGCTTGGTGGCGCGACCAATCGGCTCGACTCCCTCCCGCTCGGCTCGGATGGAGACCGACGCTTCTCTGGATCCTCGCCGGCGACCGAGAGGACGGGATCGTTTCATCGCCCGAAGCGGAAGTCGCACCCGTCGCCAGCCCTTGGTTTCGCCCATGGTTCCAGGCGCCTCCCAGCCTCGAAGCGCAGGCGCTCGCGGCGATCCGCCTCGCCGTCGAGCGCCGTCGGACGGAAGCGATGGCCTGGTTTGAAGAAGTGGACGGCAAAGAGCACGCCTCGCGCGCCGAATGGATCAGAGTCGCGCTCCCGGCGGTTGCCCGCGATTCCGTCGCGACGCGCGGCCCCGCTCTCGCATGGTTGAATACCCTTCCCCAACCCTCGCGCGCGGCGGGCGGCAAGGCCCCCGCGCGCGACGCGAAATCTCCTTCGACTAAAGATTAAATAATCTATTGCTTTTGGTAGAAAGTTATTATAATCACAAACCCGCGCGCGCTTAGCTCAGGGGTAGAGCGCCTGCTTCACACGCAGGAGGTCGCAGGTTCGAAACCTGCAGCGCGCACCACCCTTCTTCCCCCGATGTCCATGAACCTGACCACTCTGAAGATTTTTCGGGATCTTGTCGAAACCCGCAGCTTTTCGAAAGCAGCGGCGCTCAACTCGGTCACGCAATCCGCCGTCAGCCAACAGGTAGCCAATCTCGAACGCCGCCTCAAGTGCCTTCTCGTCGAGCGCGGACATCGCGACTTCGGACTCACGGCGGAGGGGCGTCGCTTCTACGACGGCTGCAAGACGCTGACCCTCCAGTTCGAACGGATGATGGCGGAGCTCCAGGAGATGAACCAGCGCGTCAGCGGCGCCGTACGCATTTCCACGATCTACAGCATCGGGCTTCACGAGCTTCCACCCTATATCAAACAATACCTGCGGCAATACCCGCTCGTGAACGTCCACGTTGAATACCGCCGGTCCACGCAGGTGTACGAGGATGTCCTCCAGAACGTGGCGGACCTCGGCCTCGTCGCCTTTCCCGAACGCCGCGCGCACATCGAGGCGCGGCCGTTCCGCAGAGATCGCCTCGTGGTGATCTGCCATCCCGATCATCCGCTCGCGGCCTCCTCCTCGATCCCCATCCGCCGCATCATGGGGCACAAGCTCGTCGGATTCGATCCCGACATCCCGACGCGCAAGGCCCTCGACGGCATCTTTCGCCGCCACCGCATCAAGGTGGAGCAGGTGATGGACTTCGACAACGTGGAGACCCTCAAGCGCGCTGTGGAAATCAACATGGGCATCTCGCTCGTCCCGCTTTCCACGGTGTCTCAAGAGGTGAAAAACCATACGCTCCGCGTCGTGGAATTCACCGACGAACAGATCTTCCGCCCGTTGGGATTGATCTCGCGCCGCGGCCGCGTGTTCTCCCCCGCGATCAAGGCCTTTTTGAGGATCCTTGAGGAAGAACCCCGCGTCGTCTAACGCGCCTTCTCGCCCGCCGGAGACGGGGCCTCGACGCGCGGAGAAAAGATCTCGCGGCGTTTCGACGCGCGCAATCTCCCAATCAGCGCGCGGCGCGCGCGAGCTCCACATTGTTCGCGCGGAGGATCGTTCCCATCGCCTGCTGAAGTTTCGACGTCGCGATGCTGTAGTCCGCCAGCGCGCGAATTTCCCGGGAACGCGCCTCGGCCAGCTTGTTCTGGAGCTCGAGAACGACAAAACTGGTGCTCGTTCCGGCGCGGAGTTTGGAGGTCTCGGCCGCGAGAGCCTCCTCGGCGGCGCGACGCGCGACGCGCGTCGCCCGAATCCGCTTGTAGCAGGCCTCCATCCCGTCGAGCGCGTTGCTCACCTCCACGAACACCGCCTGCTCCGCCTGCTTCAACTGGAGGATCGCCTGCTGCTTGCGGAGACGCGATGTCTCGAGTCTGCCCTGCGCCGCCTGGTCGGGGAGCGGAATGCGAACGGCCATCCCGACGGACCAACGCTCATTCTTCGCGTCCACGGTTTTCGCGAAATGTGAATCTACTCCGTTGAAGCCGGCCGTCCCTTTCAGGTCGAGCTGCGGCCAACGCTGCTGTTGATCGTAGACGAGTTGGATGTTCTGCCGTTCCACCGCGAGTTTTGCCGCGCGATAATCGGGACGCATTTCGAGGGCTTCGCTCAGGTATTCCCCGCGCGTCTTCGGCGGCGGAGGCGCATCGCCCGGTCGATCGGTCGGCGTGAGCGGCCGATCCTCAAAATCGGACGCGTTCGGCGAGATCAGCGCGCGGAGCGACGTCGTGCGCTGACTCACGTCTTGATCGGCAAGGATCACGCTCTCCTCGCGGCCCGCGACTCCCGATTCCGCCTGGGTGATCTCGATCGGCGCCATCACGCCGATCTCGACGCGCTTGCGATTGTCTTCGAGCAACTTCGCCGCGAGCTCGAGCGCCTGGATCTGCACCTTCCGATTCTCGATGGCGTAGACGAGATTGAAATAGGCCTCGTGAACGCGCGTGAGCACGTCCATCACCCGCCAGATGAACTCTTCGTCGGAAATATTTCGCGCCACCCGCGCGATGCGAATCGGCGCCATCTGGCTGTTCGGCCCGAACCCGCGCAGAAGCGGCTGCACGAGCTCCAACCCCCAGTAGGTGGTGTACTGTTGGGAGAAAGAGTTGAAGGTGTTGCGCGCGTCCGTGGTGCGAAGCCCGAAGTTATAGGTCGTCCCCAGCGGGACCTTGCCTTGAAGACCTCCCGACCAACTGTCCGTACGGGATTTGGTCACGAGACGGCCGCCGGCGGCCACCGCCGATTGCGCGTCGAGCGGGGTGTTGTTCTCCTCATAGTTCGGCGTGAAAACCAGGGCGGGATCGAAATCGCCGCGCGCCGCGCGGATCGCTTCTTCATCGATCAGCGGGTTAATCCTTTGGATGGAAATCTCGAGGTTGCCGTCGAGCGCCCTCCGCACGCAGTCCCCGACGGACAGCGGGAGAGGCAGCGCTTCCGCCGCGAGCCCGCGCGGAGCAAGCGCCGAAAAGAGGGCGCAGGACAGGGCGAGAAAGGCAAGGCGCATCGGAAAACCAAGGGAACGCCGCGAAGGAAGGGCGCGCCTCCGACGAACGGCGCAACGGCCGTCCGCCCAGGGACTTACCTCGCCTCGCGACGCGGAACGATCAAAATGACCGAACCCTCTCTCCCTGTCAACGGGAGGGTTCATTTCTCAGATCCTCGGGGAGCAACAGCTTCCAAATCGGCACGCGCCGCAAAATGATCGAGGCCTCCACCGTCGAACCGAGCACGAGGCGCGCCGGAGTCTCTTCGACGTGGGCGACGACGAGAAAGGATCCTTCCTTGACCGGTTCGCCCGGTTGGCGGGGATACGCCTCCATGGCCACCTCGGTGACCTTCGCGTGGATATAGCCGAAGCGCATCAACTCGAAGACGTTGGAGCGCATCCTGACGCGTTGCCCGACGCGGAGGCGATGGACTTGGTTCTCGCCGACGAAGAGTTTGACGCGCGTCGGTTCCCCTCCCGAGACATGGGCCAGGTCGTCCCCGCGGACCACGCGTTCGCCCGGCCGCCGTTTGATCACGAGGGTGACCGTCCCGTCCATCGGCGCGCGGATTTGCCGCCGCGCGATCTGTTCTTCGCACACCTGGAGATCCACGCTCAGGCGGTCGAGGCGCGCCGAGGCGGCATTCAGGTCGGCAAGCGCCTCCTTGCGCGCCGTCTCCTCGAGCCCGCGGTCGAGCAGGGCCACGTTCTCCTTCGCCCGCGAAAGCTCGGACAAGGCGACCTCGTGGGCGAGCTTTCGCGTCTCGTATTCGCTCTGGCTGGTGAGCTTTTCCTCGAGGAGCTGGGAGTAACGCCGAAGCTCCGCCTCGGCGTGCAGCGCCTTTTGTTGAGCCGCGGCGAGATCGCTCCGCGAATGCCAAAACTCCTTCTGGAGCGGCAGCTTATTCACTTTCTCGAGCTGCACCTTTTTCAGGTCGAGCGCCGCCTGCGCCTCTTTGATCTCCGCTTCGATCTGAGCCTTCCAATTTTCTTGCTGCTGGATATCGAGGGAGAGGATCGGATCCCCTTGCCGCACCCGCGTGCCCTCGTAGGCCTTCACCTCCTGGAGGATTCCGTCCTCCGGCGCGTAGAGATAGCGTTCCTCCTCGGCGACGATGATCCCATGGGCGTTCACCTTCTCGTCCACGGGGACGAAGGCGACGAGGAGGAGCAAGATCGCGCCGAAACCGAGGACCGCCGAAACGATCCAGATCCGGATGATCCGCAGGCTTTGATGCAGCTTCTCCACGCCCTCAGGCCGCGCGCGTCCCGGCCTCCGGTTCGAGGATGCGCGGATGATAGAGGCGGCTGTAGAGCCCCTTGCGCTCCAACAGTTCTTCGTGATTGCCAATCTCCACGATCCGTCCGCGCTGCATGACGACGATGCGGTGCGCCTTTTGAATCGTGCTGAGACGATGGGCGATGATGAAAACGGTCTTCCCTTGCATCAAGATATCCAACGAACGCTGGATGAGCTGCTCGCTCTGGGTGTCGAGCGCGCTCGTTGCCTCGTCGAAGATGAGGATCTTCGGATTCTTGAGGATCGCGCGCGCGATCGCCACGCGTTGGCGCTGGCCTCCCGAAAGCATGACGCCCCCCTGGCCGACGCGGCTGCGGAATCCCTCCGGCATCTGCTCGATAAACTCGAGGGCGTTGGCCAGGCGGGCCGCCTCGCGGATCTCCTGAACGCTAGCTTCGGGCTTTCCGTAGCGAATGTTTTCCTCGATCGAGCCCGAGAAGAGAAAATTGTCTTGGAGGACCACGCTGATCTGGCGGCGATAGCTGTCGTAATCCAGTTTTCGAAGATCCACGCCGTCCACACGCAGGCATCCCGAGCTGACATCGCGAAATCGCGTCAGCAGGCTCATCAGCGTGGATTTCCCGCTGCCGCTCGGGCCGACGAGCGCGATCACTTCGCCAGGCTGCACGTCGAGGCTGAAATTCTCGATCGCCGGCGTCTCCCCTCCATACGAGAAATTGACCCGCTCGAACTCGATGCGCCCCTTGAGGGTCAGGACGATCGGATTCGGAGCCTCCACGATCTCGGGCCGCGTATCGAGCAGCGTCAGGATTCGCTCGAAACCCGTTCGCGCATTGATCGTCACTTGGATCAAGGCGGAAAAGGTCTGGATCGGCCCGAACAATCCCCACAGGTAGGCTGTGAACGCCACGAACGCCCCGAGGCTCATCCCCTGCTTCACGACCGCCATCCCGCCCAGCACCAACACGCATGCGTACAGCGTGTTGCAGAGGAAATGGAGCCAAGCCCACATCCGTCGCCCCACCACCTGCAGATCCATCTCCGGATAAAAGTTGTCCTTGATCGTCAGAATGAAACGCCGCCGCTCGTGGTCCTCTTGGCCAAAGGATTTCACAACCTTGATCCCGCTGAAGGTCTCGCCGAGCGCACCCGCGAGAGCGGACTGCCGCTCCTTGACGTCGTGCGACATCCGATAGATGCGCTTCCGGAAGGATTGCGTAATGAGGAAGTAGAGCGGGAGCGTCGCCAGACAGAGCAAGGTCAGCTTCCAATTCAAAAAGAACATCACGGTGACCGCGAAGCAGAGCCCGAGCGCGCTGTTCGCGATCGTCCCGAACGCCGTCGTGATGAACTGCTGAATGGACGCCACGTCGTGAATCAAGCGGTTCACGAGACTCGCCGTCCGCTCCCGCTCATAGAACGCCATGTGGAGGAGTTGCAGGTGATGAAACAGCGTCTTACGAATGTCGAACACGGCTCTTTGCCCTGAATAGAAGAGCAGGTAATCGTGCCCGTAAGCCGTTACGTTCTGGACAATCGTGGCGAACAGAAAAACCACCGCCACGCCCACCACCAACGTCACGTTGCGCGCGGGCAACGCTTCATCAATCAGGAACTTCGTGATGAGCGGGATGCTCTGGTTGATGAAAACCGTGAGAAAATTGCCCAACGCCGCGAACGCCAGGAGCTTGCGGTACGGCAGAACGAACTTCCAGAATCGCCGAAACGCCACCTTCGTGGGATATTGCCGGGCGACGTTGGAATCGAATTGGTCGCGGATACCCCAACGCACGGGATTTCCAGCGCCCATCCTTCCAGAATTATTCACTTGGTCAGTCGATCCTCCAAGCCGCGATTGACGGCTTGAACGGGATTCTCCTCCCATCCGCTTCCTTCTGCAACTCCGAATCCTCCCCCCTCTCCCGCGGCCGCAGCGTCGCGCCAAAGCGAGCCGCCTGCGCAGGCTTGTCACGCTCCGCCGGCGGGAGATAAGATGCCGCGAGATGCCTCGCCTCACGTTCGACCGCTTCTTCCTGATCGCGGGCCCCTGCGTTGCCGAAAGCCGCGCGCTCTGCCTCCGCGTCGCCCGCGCGCTCGCGCGTCTCGGGCGCGCGCACCGCCTGCCGGTGGTCTTCAAGGCGTCCTACGACAAGGCCAACCGCTCGTCGCATCGGTCGTTTCGCGGGACGGGGCTTTCCACCGGACTCGCGATCCTCCGCGCCGTCAAAGAAGAAACCGACCTGCCGATCCTCACCGACATCCATCTCCCCGAAGAAGCTGTTGCCGCCGCCGAGGTCGCCGACGTGCTCCAGATCCCCGCCTTCTTGTGTCGCCAAACCGATCTGCTGACTGCCGCCGCGAAAACCGGCCGTTGGATCAACGTCAAGAAAGGCCCGTTCCTTGCGCCGGAAGACATGGGCAACGTCGTCGCCAAACTGCGCGCCGCGGGCGCGCGCGGGCGCATCCTGCTCACGGAGCGCGGCGCCTCCTTCGGCTACCACAACCTCGTGGTGGACTTCCGCGCCATCCCGATCCTGCGCGGCTTCGGATGCCCCGTGATCTTCGACGCCACGCACAGCGTCCAGCGTCCCGGCGGCCTCGGCGACCGATCCGGAGGCGATGTCCGCTTCGTCCCCCCCCTCGCGCGCGCCGCCGTCGCCGCGGGCTGCGACGGCCTCTTCGTGGAAACGCATCCCCAACCCGGACGCGCGCTTTCGGACGGCCCCAACATGGTGCCTCTTCGCGATCTCCCGCGCCTGATCGAGACGGCCTTGCGCGTCCGCGCCGCCGTGGTGTAGGTTGAGGGCGCGATGCCCGCACCGCGGTCGGCATGAGACCCTTCAACCTCCGGATCACGGCGGCGTTCGCCGCCCTCCTCTTCCTCGCTTCCGCCTTTGCGGCGAATGAGGGGCATGTGCCCTCCACCCCCGGCGTTCTCACCCGCTTCACGATTCCCGAACGCAATCGCGACGGAAAGCTGATCTGGCAGTTGAGCGGTGAAAAGGCCATGGTTCGCCCCGACCACCGGATGGAAATCGAGCGCCTCGTCGCAAGCACCTTCAAGAACGCGAACGTGGATTGGACTCTCGAAACCCCGAACTGCATCATGAACCGCGAGACCCGCGAGGCCGTCAGCGAATCGGACGTGAAGATCACCAACCGGGAGATCGTGATCACCGGCGTAGGCTTTCACTGGATCGCCAACGAAACCCGCTTCGTCGTCCGCAGCCGGGTCGAAGTCCTCATCCCCGGCAGCCTCGTCGAGGAGCAAACCCCATGACCGCCTTCCGCCCGCTGCTTCTCGCGGCGCTCGCCCTCGCCGCGCTCGCGCGCGCCCAAGCGCCGGTCCCCGCGCCTCCGAGAAATGCCGCCTCATCCGCCGCCGGCGCCAGCCTTCCGGACGGCAAACCCTTCACCCGCATCACCGCGGACATGCTCAACTTCGATTACGGCACCAACCGCGTCGCGATCTTCGAAGGCAACGTCGTCGCCGTGGATCCACAGCTCACCCTCTGGTGCCGCAAGATGGTGGTTTTTTTTAGCGAGAAAGGCAGCGAAGTCGCCCGAATCGAAGCCACCCAGGACGTCAAGATGAAGCAGGTCAACAAGGAAGCCTTCGGCGATAAAGCCGTTTATACCCGGGCTACGGCGAACATTGTCCTCACCGGCAACCGCCCGCGGCTCCTCGACGAAAACGGCAACTGGATCGTCAGCCGCGGCGAAGGAATCCTCTATAACGTCAACACGAAGATCATGCGCGTGGATAAACCTGAGATGGAGGTGCAGTCTTCGGAGGGTGGCGCGCTCGCGCCGAAGCCATGAGCGCCCTCCTCCTGACCGAAAATCTCCGCAAGTCGTACAAGGGACGCGAGGTCGTGCGCGGCGTGCGCGTCGAAGTCCAGCGCGGCGAGATCGTCGGCCTCCTCGGCCCCAACGGCGCGGGAAAGACCACCTCGTTTTACATGATCGTGGGCCTCGTGCGGCCCGACGCGGGCACGGTGACCTTCGACGGACACGACGTCACCCGGATGCCGATGTATCGCCGCGCGCGGCTCGGCATGGGATATCTCGCCCAGGAACCTTCCGTCTTCCGCAAGCTCACCGTCGAAGAAAACATCCTCGCCATCCTCGAGTTCATGCCGCTCAGCCGCGCCGAGCGGCGGGAGCGCCTCGACGCCCTTCTCGCCGAACTCAACCTCGCCCCGCTCGCGAAAAACCGCGCCTACACGCTCAGCGGCGGAGAAAAACGCCGCCTCGAAATCACGCGCGCCCTGGTCGCCAACCCCAGCTTCCTCCTCCTCGACGAGCCGTTCAGCGGCATCGATCCGCTCGCCGTCCATCATATCCAGGAGATCATCCTTGGCCTCCGTCGGCGCGGGATCGGCATCCTCATCACCGACCACAACGTACGCGAAACGCTCTCCATCGTGGACCGCGCCTACCTCATCTGCGAGGGCGAAGTCCTTCGCCATGGCGCCAAAGATTTTCTCGTGAACGATCCGGTCAGCCGCGAACTCTACCTCGGCCCGAGGTTCGCGATGTAAACTTCTCCCTCCCTTCGCGCCTCGCCGTCCATGAAAATCGCCCTCGCCCAGTTTCCAGCCGCCGCCGGCGACGTCGCCGCCAATACCGCGCGCATGACGCGTTGGGTCGCCGAGGCCGCGCGCGCCGGCGCCGAGGCTGTCGCATTCCCGGAAATGTCGGATACGGGTTACGCGCCCGATTTCTTCGCGGCAAAGGCTTCTCCCTGGGACGGCGCACCCCTCACGGCGCTTCGCGACGCGGCGCGCACCCATCGCATCGCCGTGCTCGCCGGCCTGAGCGAAAAAGCGGAGGGCCGCCTCTACAACGCGCTCGCGGCCATCGGTCCCGACGGCGCCCTCCTCGGCCGCTACCGAAAGACGCACCTCTTCCCCCTCCCGCCCAATCGCGAACCGGATCATTTCGTTTCCGGTTCGGAACTCGCCCTTTTCTCTCTCGGAGGAATGACATGGGGCGCGAGCATCTGCTACGATCTCCGATTTCCCGAACTCTACCGCGCCCTGACGCTCCGCGGCGCGGAGGTCTTCGTGAACGTCGCCGCCTGGCCCGTCGCCCGCGCGGCGCACTGGGAACTTTTTTTGCGCGCGCGCGCCGCCGAGAACCAGGCGTGGTTCGTCGGCGTCAACCAAGTGGGGTTCATCGGCGAAATCGAGCAGGCCGGCGGCAGTTGCGTGGTGGACCCTTTCGGCAACGTGGCCGCGAAGGCCTCATCCGACCGCGAAGAACTCCTCCTCGCCGAAATCCTTCCCGACCGCGCGCGCGAAATCCGCGCGAATTTCCCGATTCGCGCCGCCCGCCGCCCCGATCTCTACGCAGACCTCGCTCGCCCCGATCCATCCTGACGTCGCGCCCGCCGCCATGGCGCGCGGCGCATCCCAAAAGAAGAAACGACGGCGGAACGCAAGGACGGACCCCACGGTGGCGCGCCCCCTCCGCGCCCGGTCAACCTTTCGAGCGAGGCTCGCGATCCACCGCGGTCTTGACGCCAGGCGTCGTGACGAACGGACCGCCTTCCAGCGGCGCGACGTCCGCGCGCCTGTCGTGAGTCGGCAGGCCCGCGAGAGGAAAATCTTTGCGGAGCGGATGATGCGGGTACCCTTCCCACATCATGATGCGCCGCAGATCAGGATGCCCCGTGAAACGGATGCCGAAGAGATCGAACGCTTCGCGCTCATGCCAATCCGCCGCCCGCCAAACCCCGCTTACCGAAGGGAGTTCCGGCGGCTCGACAGCCACCGCGGTCTTGACGCGCAGATACGCCCCGGAGACCCTCGCGTAGAGTTCGTACACCATCTCGAAACGCGGGTTCTTTCCCAGATGATCCACCCCGCTCGCATCGAGCAGCGTCTCAAAGCCTAGATCGCTCCGGGCGAACGCCATCACTTCGACGATCCGCCCGGCCTCGCCGACAGAGACCGCCGTTTCTCCGCGAAATTCCGGCAGGAGCGCGACAAGCCCGGGAAAACGCGCCGCGAGACGTTCCGCCAATTCCTTCGAAGTCGCCATCGCGCGCCACGATGCGTCTCTTGAGAGGACGTGTCAAGACCGCCATAATTTTCCATAATTCGATGCATTTTTCTTGCAGAGACGGTTCTCGCCGCTTGGAGTCCGCTGCAATCGCGTCATGAAACCCACTTCCCGCATCTTGACCGGACCATCGCTTGCGCAAGTCGCTTTTCCGCTCGGCGGGATCGGCGCCGGCATCGTCTCGCTCGGCGGCCGGGGCGATCTGCGACACTGGGAAATTTTCAATCGCCCGAACAAAGGCGACGAGGGACGGCTCGACGCGACGTTCTTCGCGCTGCGGGCGGCGCCCGAAGGCGGCGCGCCCATCGCAAAAGTCTTGGAGCGACGGTTTCTTCCGCCCTTCGCGGACGGCCGCGGATTCCAACCCGGCCGTTTGGCGGGATTGCCGCGGTTTCAGGAAGTACGCTTCCGAGGCGAGTATCCCTTCGCGTGGATCGAGTTTCAGGACGACGCGCTGCCGGTGAAGGTTTCGCTCGAAGCGTTCAATCCCTTCATCCCGATGAACGTCAAGGACAGCTCGATCCCCGGCGCGATCTTTCGTTACACGGTCGCGAACCCGCGGCGGAAGCCGGTGGCGGTTTCGCTGCTGGCCTGCATGCAGAATCCGATCGGCCGGCAGCCTCACGCCGCCGCGGCCAAGGTGGAACAAACGCGAAACGCCTTCCGCGAAGGCGATGGATTGCGCGGCATCGAGTTCAGCGCCCCCGGCCTGTTTTGGAAGGATCTCCACTTCGGCACGGCGGCGTTGACCACCGATTGGGAAAATCCGGATGCGCAGACGCACCTGTATCGCGGAAGCTGGTGGGATGCGTCGCACGTTCTCTGGGATGAATTCGCGCGACACGGACGGCTCACGCCGCGAATCGAATCGCGATCCGGCGAGGCGTTGCCCGAGAATGACGCCAAGCGGAAAAACGAAGTAGCCGCGCTCTGTTTGTTCGCCGAGCTCGCGCCCGGGGAGGCGCGCGCCTTCACGTTCTTCGTTCACTGGCATTTCCCCAACGCGAGACTGTGGCACGGCGCCGACGCGATTCCCGTCCGAACGCACGTCGCCAATTTATTCGCCGACGCGTGGGACGCGGCGGCGTATACGCATCGGCATCTGCCGCGTCTCGAGGAAGAGACACGCCGCTGGCACGCGACCTTGTTCGCGTCCTCGCTGCCGCCCGAGGTTCTCGACGCCGTCAGCAGTCAGATCTCCATCCTCCGCTCCCCGACTGTGCTGCGTCTGGCCGACGGCAACCTCTACGCGTGGGAAGGCTGCGGCGACCAAGAGGGCTGCTGCGCCGGCAACTGCACGCACGTCTGGAACTACGAGCAGGCGCTGGCCTTTTTGTTTCCATCGCTCGAACGCGCGATGCGGCGGATTGATTTCGGCCCCAATATGCGCGGCGACGGGTTTATGTCGTTTCGCTGCGCCGCCCCCGCCGGCGCCGGCAACTGCGGGCACTGGACGTTTCACCCGTGCGTGGACGGCCAGATGGGCAACGTGATGCAGGCCTATCGGGACTGGCAACTCTCCGGCGACGACGCGTTTCTGCGCGAGCTGTGGCCCAACATCCAAAGCGCGCTCGAGTACGCGTGGAGGACGCCGAACGGCTGGGATCCGAACAAGGACGGGGTGATGGAAGGACGGCAACACAACACCTACGACATCGAGTTCTACGGTCCGAACGGGATGTTGACGACGATCTATCTCGGCGCGCTGCGGGCTGCGGAGGAAATGGCGCGCCACCTCGGCGAGGAGAACAAGGCGAAGGAATATCGCGCCGTGTACGAAAAGGGGCGCGCGCGCGTCGAAAAGGAGCTCTGGAACGGCGATTATTTCATCCAGAACGTCGAGGTGATGAAAGGCCTCGAAGTACCGGCGCATCTGCGCGCTCCGCCGGCGGAAGGCTGCGGGTCGTGCGATTGTCAGGAAACGCCCGGCCCGCGATCCGCCGCGGCGCCGACGGACGCGGCCGCGCCCAAGTACCAATACGGCGAAGGCTGCCTCGCCGATCAGTTGCTCGGACAGTGGGAGGCGCACGTCCACGGCCTCGGCTACCTGCTCGATCCGAAAAAGGTCTGCAAAGCGATCGCCTCGGTCTTCAAAAACAACTTCCGCGATCCCATCGGCGATTTCGCGAACGTCCAGCGCGTGTACGCCCTACAAGATGAAGCCGGGTTGCGGCTCTGCACCTGGCCGCGCGGCGGCCGCCCCGCGTTGCCGTTCGTCTATTGCGACGAGGTGTGGACCGGCGTCGAGTATCAGGTCGCCGCGCATCTCATCTACGAGGGCTTGGTCGAGGAAGGCCTCCGGATCGTCAGAGCCGTGCGCGCCCGGCACGACGGCGTGCGGCGCAATCCCTGGAATGAGTTCGAGTGCGGCTGGCATTACGCGCGCGCGCTGTCGAGCTGGTCGCTCGTGCAGGCGTTCAGCGGCGCGCGCTACAGCGCGGTGGAACAATCGCTCGACTTCCACCCGAAGCGGCCGGCGCCGTTTCGATGCGTGGTCGCGGCCGGCACGGCGTGGGGCCTACTGACGGTCGAGAAGAAAAAAGCGACGTTCGAGGTCCGCTACGGCAGCGTGACGCTGCGCGCATTCGGCGCGAAACCTCTCCCCGCCCCGAAGAGGTTGGAACGCGGAGATTCCGTGAGCGTCAACCTCTGACGGCCGCACGGGATCCCGCAAATTGGTCGCGCAACTCCGCCCGAGCATGAGCTTGCAGGCGCGCGCGCTTTAGCGTATCGAAGCCTTCCTCTTCCGCCAGGGTAGCTCAGTGGTAGAGCAGGGGACTCATAAGCCCTTGGTCGTGGGTTCAAATCCCGCCCCTGGCACCATTTCTTCGAAGATCCACGTCGCACGCCGTTCCCGCTCTTCAATTGGTTTGACAACCGCCGATCTCGGAAGGAGGTTCGGAGCGCTTCGCCTCCACAAACGCCCCCTCCCCCATGAAAAAACTTGTCCTTTTCGCCTCCCTGCTCCTTCTCGTCGCCTTTTCCGCGCGCGCGGAAGGAGGCTGGCTGACTGATCACGCCAAAGCCTTGGAAAAAGCCAAGACGGAAAACAAACCGCTCGTCATGAATTTCACCGGATCCGACTGGTGCTCCTGGTGCATCAAGCTCGAGAAAGAAGTTTTCGCCACGTCGCCCTTCAAGAGTTATGCGGAGAAGAACCTCGTGCTCTTGAAGCTCGACTTTCCCCGACGCCATGCGCTTCCCGCCGCCGAACAGAAACAGAACGAGGCCCTCGCCGAGAAATACGGCATCCGAGGTTTTCCGACGATCGTCGTTCTGAATTCGGAAGGCGATCAGATCGGCCAACTCGGGTATCGCCCCGGCGGACCGAAGGCCTGGATCGCCGAACTCGAAAAGGCCACAAAAAAGCCCTAAGAACTGCGGCGTTTTCCGTCCAAGACCGCTGTCCCCGTCGCTTTCGCGCGGAGAGTTGGCGTCGGAAAAACGGCTGACATTGCCTCTGTCGCGGGAGTAGTGTTCCCCTATGGCCGTCATTGACGATTACTTGCGGGTGATGCTGGAGCACAAGGCCTCCGATCTCCACCTCTCCAGCGGCGCGGTCCCGATGTTTCGCATCGCGGGGACGATGACCCCGATCAGCGATCAGGTTTCCTCGCCGGAAACGGTCCTCGCGCTGGTGAGCGAGATTCTTCCGCAGCGGAACCGGGAAGAGTTCGAACGCATCCACGACACCGATTTCGCGTATCCGCTGGAGGGCGTCGGACGATTTCGCAGCAACGTCTTCATGGATCGCCACGGACCCGGCGCGGTCTTTCGCCTGATCCCATCGAAGATCATGAGCTTCGAGGAACTGGGCTTGCCCGAGTCCATCAAAAAGCTCTGTTTCCTCACCAAAGGCTTGGTGCTCGTCACCGGCCCAACCGGCAGCGGCAAGTCCACCACGCTGGCGACGATGATCGACTTCATCAACTCGACCCGCGAGGACCACATCATCACCATCGAGGACCCGATCGAGTTCGTGCACCCGAACAAGAAGTGCCTCGTCAACCAGCGCGAAGTCCATACGCACACGGAAAGTTTCAAGCGCGCCCTCCGCGCCGCCCTGCGCGAGGATCCCGACATCGTCCTCGTCGGCGAAATGCGCGATTTGGAGACGATCATGATCGCGCTGGAAACCGCCGAGACCGGCCACCTCGTCTTCGGCACCCTTCACACGACGACCGCCGCCGGGACTATAGATCGCCTCATCAACCAGTTTCCCGCCGATCAACAGCCGCAGGTGCGCGCCGCGCTCGCCGAAGGGCTCAAGGGCGTCATCGCCCAAAACCTCCTGAAGAAGAAAGGCGGCGGCCGCGTCGCCGCGCTCGAAATCCTCATGGGAAGCCACGCCCTCGGCGCAAACATCCGCGAAGGCAAGATCCATCAGATCCCCATGCTCATCCAGACCGGACGCAAGGAGGGGATGTGCGCGCTCAACGATTCGCTCCTCGACCTTCTCCAGCGAGGGCTCATCGACGCGGTGGACGCATATCAAAAGGCCGCGGTGAAAGACGACCTCATCAAGCGCATGTCGACGCTCCCCAACCTCCGATCCCCCAAAGGCGTTCCTTGGACCGAAGAGGAGCTGATCAAGGCCGCCTCGGCTTGATCCTTCATGTCCACCCGTCGGCAACTCTGGCTCTGGACGATCCTCGGTGTCGCCGCCGCATGGATCGCCGCGGTCGCCGGCATCATGATCTTCCGCGGCCAACGCGTCACCGCGGAAAAGGTGGTCGGCTATCTGGAGGAAAAACCGCTCCGCAGCCTCTCCGTCGAAGAACGGGCGCGCCGCATCGAAGGACTCGCCGCGCGCGTAAATCGCCTCAGCTTCGACGAGCGCCAAAAGTTTCGCCTCGAAAAACGCATCCGACGGACCTTTCTCGAGATGACCGACGCCGAGCGCGCCCGCTACCTCGATCTCACTCTGCCTCGCGGCATGCGCAACATGATGGACGCCTTCAATCAAATGCCGCCGCATAAACGCAAACAGGTCGTCAACCGCGCCGTCATCGAACTCTCCCGCGCCTCCGAACAAGGCGATCGCGTCGAGATGGAGAAAGCTCTTGGCGACGAAAACCTGAAGAAGATCGCCGCGGAAGGCATGAAGGCCTTCCTCTCCGAGGCCAACTCTCAGACCAAACTCGATCTCCAGCCTTTGATCGAACAAGTCCAAAACATCCTGCAAATGGGGCGATGAACGCCGCCGATGTCCCGCCGCGACCCGCGCCTGGCCGCGGCACGCCTTTCCGCGAACCCCTCCGACTCACGCGAGGCGCCGTTCGCGCTTCTCTCTCCTTCACGCTCGTCGAGCTCTTGATCGTCCTCGCGATCCTCGCGATCCTCGCGGGATTGCTCACCCCCGCGCTCCGCAATGCGCGCGCCGCCGCGCGCACCACGGCCTGCCTCAACAATCTCCGCCAGATGGGCATCGCCCTCCAAGCCTACCTCAACGACAACTCGCAGCGAATGCCCGTGTTGAACAACCGCTCCAACCGCGTCGATCAACGGCCTGCGCTCGATACCGTTCTCCTCCCCGACCGCGCCCGACAGGTGTTCAAGTGCCCCGCAGATCGCGCGGGCGTTTTCGAGGAGACCGGCTGCAGCTATTACTGGAATTGGAGCGTCAACGGCCAGGACGCCGCGCGCCTTTTCTCGCTCGCCGGCGGAGACAATGCCGCGATGATCCCTCTCATCAGCGACAAGGAGGGATTCCATCCGGACGTCAAAGACCGGATCAATATCCTGTACGCCGACGGGCGCGCCTCCAAGGAGCTCCGGTTCGATATCCACCTCGGTCCGCCTCCCTGACCGTCCATCGACGTCAACCGCGCGAGAGCGCGTCCGCCACGTCGGTGCGATAGGCCGCCGCCGCGGGACCGAGCCCGGCGAGCGCTCCGATCGCGGCCGCCCCGATCACCGCGACGATGTCCAATCCGCAGATCGGAGGAATCGCGGGCGCGAAACCCGTCGCCGCGACCACCATCGGAGCAACCGCCCACAGCACCCCGCGCGCGGCGACGCACCCGAGAACGCCTCCGGCGGCCGCCACCAAGATCGCCTCGCCCACGATCACCGCGAACACGGTCGTTCGACGGGCGCCCAGCGCGCGCATCACCGCCACATCGCGGCGGCGTTCCCGCATGGAGTTGAGCATCGCCAGCCCGAGCCCCATCGAGGCGACCCCAACGATGAGCGCCGATTGCAGAAAGAGAAGGCGGTCCACGTTTCCGACGATCCCCAGCAGCTTGCGGATCTCCTCGGCGCCCGGCGTGCCGCCGGGCTCGCGCGTGAGCACGACCTCGCGCCCCTGCCCCTTCAGCCAATCCGCCAGCCGGCGCGCATGGCTGGACTTGCCGCTGCCCTCGCCGCCTTCGAACGTGATGAACCGTATCCGCGCCATGAGGCGTGTCTAGCACGGCGCGGCGATCAGCGCGAAAGCCGCGCGAAACCCCAATCGAGCAGGCGGCGCGCTTCGGCCGCGCGCTCCTCTTCGCTCGCCAGCCCGTTGATCACCAGGATCAGCCGCTTGCCGTCGCGCACCGCCGACGCGGCCATGCCGTAGCCGCCGGCGGCGGTCATGCCGGTCTTGATGCCGTCGGCGCCCACATAGCTGCCGAGCAGCAGGTTGCGGTTGGCGTAGCTCCGCCCGCCGTAGCGGAAGGCGAGTTCGCCGAACACGCGGTAGCGCTCGGGATGGCGCTGCAGGAGGATGCCGGCGAGCTTCGCGACGTCGCCGGCGGTCATGCGGTGGTTCTTCGCGGTCTGGCCGGTGGCGTTGGCGAAGCGGCTGCCGGCGAGGCCGAG
>JABWAM010000268.1 GCA_013360985.1 Verrucomicrobiia bacterium
GCGCCCACCACCGCTTCCCGCGGGGCGTTCCCATGCCCATGCTCCGCTCCCGCGCGTTCCGCGGGACGTCCCGCGCCGCGGCGCGCCGCGGCGCCCATCGCCTTCCTCAACTCCACCTCCTCGCAGTGGAAAAAGCGTCCGGACGCGAGCTCCAGCCGACGGCCGGGCTGCGGCTCCATTTCGCGCAAAAAAACGTCCGTGGTCCCGATCACGCGGTGGCCTTCATAGTTGTCGCCGAGCGCAAACGGCGCGGCCCAACGCACGCGCGCGTCGCGCGCCAGTCTTTCCGCGAGATCGTAGGGCACGTTGCCGGGCGACGCCTCGAGATGATAGACGACGTTGAGCACCAGTTGCAGCGGGCTGCCCTTCGCGCCCACGACGAGATCGTAGCCCGAGTACCCCAGTCGAAAACGCTCCTGTACGCTCTCGCGCAAAATCAGAATCGCCACGGCGAGCGCCACGCCCACCGCCACGCTCGCCGCCGTCAACAGCGAGGAGATCGCGCGGCGACGCGCGTTGATCCAAACGATCCGGGCCAGCGTCATCGCCCCTCCCCGCCTCGCGCAAGGCTCTCGAGATCCGTCACGCCGCCGAACCGCGCCATGACGGCGGCATCATGCGTGACGAGAAGCAGCGCCGCGCCGGCCTCGTCGGCGAGGCGGAGAATCAAATCGAGCACCGCGCCGGCCTGCGCCGCGTCGAGGCTTCCCGTCGGCTCGTCGGCCAGCAACAGCTTCGGGCGGTTCATCAGCGCGCGGGCCACCGCCACCCGCTGCTGTTCGCCCGCGGAGAGGGACGCGGGACGATGATGCATCCGCGCCTCCAATCCGACGGCTCGGAGAAGCTCCCGCGCGCGACGCAAGGTCGCGGCGCTCTCCTCTTCCGGATTTCCCGCGAAAACCGATCCCAGAACAACGTTTTGAAGCGCGGTAAAACCGGGCAAGAGATGAAAGGCCTGAAAAACGAATCCGATCGTCCGGCCGCGTAAGCGATCGCGGGCGTTCTCCGCGAGGGCGGTGATCTCCTTCCCGTCGAGGCGCACGCAGCCGGCTGTGGGAAGACGGATGCCGGAAATCGCGTTGAGCAACGTGGTCTTTCCCGAACCGCTTCGCCCGCGGAGGCATCGCCGTTCGCCCGCGGCGAGATCGAAACGGCGCACGTCGAGCGCGCGAAGGACGCCCCCGTCGGGGGTTCGGTATTCCACGAGAAGATCGCGGACCTCGAGAAGCGCCATGATGAAAAAAACTAATCCTCCCACCGACAAAGGACAAGCCTGCTCCTCGAACTCCGCAAAGGCCGAGAGGAGGAGAGCCGACGCGTCCCGATCTCCGCGCGCAACAGTTCATGCGCCATCGCTCGCTCGAAGAGGTCCGCATGCGCCCCTCCTCGCCCAAAGATCACCGCGCCCGGTTCCCACGGATCGCCGAGCAGCCATCGGACTCGACGCGACACTCTCGCCGATGGCGCGCCGTCCTCGCGAAGAAGGGCCCGAGAGAGGAGAACGGGGTCTCTCCTCGATCGAACCGGACCGCGCCCTCTCTCCGAGAGGGAAAATGGAGCGAGCGATGGGATTCGAACCCACGACAACCACCTTGGCAAGGTGGCGCTCTACCGGGCTGAGCTACGCTCGCAAGGAACAGACGCCATCTATACGAAGGTTTTCTCTCCATACAAGCAAAATTCGCCGTACCCGGTTGCGAAACGTTCCTCCTTCGCGCATCATCCAACCCCGCGCGCATGGTCAGCATCCTCATCCCTCTCCGTCATGACGCGAGGTATCTCGCCCGCGGCCTGGCGGCGTGTTTCGCAACGGGAGAAGTGGAAGTCCTCGTTCTCCCCGACGAAGAGATCGCGGGGCTCGACCCTCGAGCGCGGCAAGAGCCGACGGGGCGCGCCGGTCCGGCGGCGAAGCGCAACCGCGGCGCTCGCCTTGCCCGCGGCGCAATCCTCGCGTTCCTTGACGACGACACGCGACCTCTTCCGGGCTGGCTCGACGCGGCGCTGCCGCATTTCGAGGATCCCGCCGTCGCGGCGGTCGGAGGACCCGCGGTGACGCCAAAGGAAGACCCGTTCTGGGCGCGGGTCAGCGGCGCGGCTTACGAGTCGTGGATGCTCTCAGGCCGCGAACGGCGGCGCTATGCGCCCACCGCGCCGGCGGAGGTCGACGACTGGCCGAGCTGCAATCTCCTCGTGCGCCGTTCCGCGTTCGAAGCCGTCGGCGGATTCGGAACGAATTTTTGGCCGGGAGAGGACACCGAGTTCTGTCTCGCCCTCGTCAAGAAAGGCTGGAAAATCCGCTACGAACCTCGCGCGGTCGTCGAGCACCATCGCCGGCCGTCCTTGCGCAAACACTTCGCCCAAATTGCCGGCTACGGACGGCATCGAGGCTACTTCGCGAAGCGTTTTCCCGAGACCTCGCTCCGCGCGCAATACTTCGCGCCCTCGGCGCTCCTCATCGGCTTCCTCGCGCTCCTCGCCGCGGCGTCCCTCGGAGTCCCTCGGGCCGCGGAGGCGCTGGCGCTGCTCGCCGCGGGCTACCTGCTCCTCGCCGCGAGCAGCGTGGCGCGCGCAGGCCCTCGGTTGCTGCTGCCGTCGGTCGGTGTCATATTGGGCTCCCATCTCGCCTACGGGTGGGCCTTTCTCCGCGGGTTGGCCGCGAGGCGTCTGCCCGAGGAGAGGCGAGACGGCGAAAATCTCAAGGACAACAAACCCGATCACGCGCCTCCCTCCCCGTGATGCCTCCTCCTTTCACTCCTCATCTTTCGCCTCCCGCCCTTTGCCTCCGTTTTCCCGCGCGATCTCGGCGTCTCTTCACGCGCTGACGCGCCTCTCGATCCCTCTCCTCCCCTCTCCCTATGCCGCTCAAGGTGATGATCGCCTATCCGCCTCTGCCGGACCCGAAAGGCGTGCCGCTGATTTCCCAAAACCGCCAGTTCCAATGGTTCAATAAGCCGACGTTCATTTATCCCTGCGTGCCCGCCTACGCGGCGACGCTGCTCCGACAGGACGGCCACGAAGTCTTCTGGGAGGATGGCGTGGCGCAGATGGATTCGGTCGAAGCTTTCGACCGCCGCTTTCAAGACATCCGCCCCGACGTGGCCGCGATCGAAGTCAAAACGCCGATCGTCAAGCGCTACTGGAAATATCTCGACAAGCTGAAAGAGCTTTCCCCGTCGACGAAGTTCGTCCTGATGGGCGACCACATCACCGCGCTACCGGAGGAATCGCTGCGGAACAGTCGCGCCGATTATTGTCTGACCGGCGGCGATTTCGATTTCGCGCTGCGAAACCTCTGCGCGCATCTCGAGCACGGGACGCCGCTCGATCTCGGCGTTTTCTTCTGGCGCGACGGCCAACGCGACGCGACCGACCGCATCGTTTCCACGGGTCCGTTCGTCCTCAAGCATGG
>JABWAM010000269.1 GCA_013360985.1 Verrucomicrobiia bacterium
CGCGATGTACGGCTCGCGGCCGAGCCACGATCCGGTCACCAAGGAGGCGCTGCGCGTCTCGCGCACGCTGGTCCAGCTGAACGGCGCCGGCACCGCCGACGGCATGCCCGTCCTGCAAGCCGTCGTCGAGCAGCTGATGAGCGCTGAGGCCGACGCCCACTGCGGCGCGGAGGCCGCGCTCGAGGCGCGCGGCGCATGAGGCGCAACTCATGCCTTCGACGATCCATTCCGCGCGCGCAAAAGGCGGGGGAGAAGAGGACATGCGGCATTTTAGCACAGAAACGGGATCGGGGCTTGCGGCGGCCCGCGCGGCGCGCCACAATCTTTCACATGGCTCTCGACGACGTCCTGCTGGAGGCTGAAGAGAAGATGCTGAAGACCACGGAGGTGGTCCAACATGAATTTTCCGCGATCCGCACGGGTCGCGCCTCCTCCGCGTTGGTGGAGAACATCATGGTGGACGCCTACGGCGTGCAGATGAGCATCAAGCAACTCGCCGGGATCACCACGCCCGAACCGCGGCTCATCGTCTTGCAGGCGTTCGATCCGGGCAACGTCACCGCGATCGAGAAGGCGATCCGCGAGTCCAAGCTTGGAGTCTCTCCCCTCGTGGAGGGGAAAGTGATCCGTCTGCCGATCCCCGAGCTCAGCGAAGAGCGCCGACGCGAGTTGATCAAGCTCATCAAGAAGATGGCGGAAGACGGCCGCGTCGCGATCCGTCATGTGCGGCGCGACGCCCTGGAAGAGGCCAAAAAACTTCAGAAGGGCGGCGCGATCAGCGAGGACGACCTGAAGCGCGGAGAGGCCGAGGTCCAGAAGCTCACCGATCAATACGTCGCCGAGATCGAGCGCATCCTTGCCGCGAAGGAAAAGGATATTATGACCGTTTAGGAGGCGCCGCGTCTCCCGCCAGAAGGCGCTCCACCTTTTGGAGAAGGGTGGCCATCGAGAAAGGTTTTTGCAGGAAGCCGTTCGGGGTGGGGATTTCGTCGGGGTTGATCGCGTGCGGGCCGGTGTGCCCGCTGATGAAGAGCACCCGCAGGCTGGGGCGTTCCGCGAGGAGTTGCTTCGCGAGATCGGCGCCCGCCAGGCCGGGCATCACGATGTCGGTAAGGAGGAGATGGATCGGTCCGTCGTGGGCGCGCGCCTTTGCGAGCGCTTCGCTTCCGTCGTTGCCGACGATCAGACGGTAGCCTTCCGAGGAGAGGACCTCGGAAAGCAGATCGCGCACATACGGTTCGTCTTCGGCGATGAGGAGCGTCGTGTCGTTGTGCCGGTTCGGACGCGAAGGTGTCGGCGCGGCCGCCGCCGCTTCGGGTTCCCGTTCCTTTTCGGCCCGTGGGAGAAAGACGCGAAACCGCGATCCTTCCCCCACGCGGCTTTGCGCTTCCACTTCGCCGCCGCTCTGGCGGATGATTCCGTAGAGCGTGGAGAGGCCGAGCCCCGTGCCTTTGCCCTCTTCCTTCGTCGTGAAGAACGGCTCGAAAAGACGGGAGAGCGTGGCTTCGTTCATGCCCGCGCCGGTGTCGGTCACGGTCAGAACGACCCAATCGCCGGCGGGCCGCTCCCGAAGAACCGCAGTCCCGGCGGCCTCTGCGCGGTCCACGTTCCGCGTCTCGATGTCGAGCGTGCCGCCCTTGGGCATGGCGTCGCGCGCGTTCACCGCGAGGTTCATCACCACCTGCTCCATCTGGCCGGGATCGGCGAGGATCGGATGAAGCGATTCCCCGAGTTGAAGGCGGAGCGCGACCCGCTCGCCGATTAGGCGGCGGAGCATACTGTCCATGTTCGCGATGACGGCGTTGAGATCGAGCCGCTGCGGTTTCATCGGCTGCCGGCGGCTAAAGGCGAGGAGGCGATGGGTCAGGTCCGAAGCGCGTCGGACGACTTTTTCGATCTCCTCAATGTGCCGGCGCCCCGGATGCTCCGCGGGGAGATGAGGCTGGAGCAGTTCGCTGTAACCCGAGATCGCGGCGAGGAGGTTGTTGAAGTCGTGCGCCACGCCGCCGGTGAGCCGCCCGAGGGCTTCCATCTTTTGCGCGTGGACGACTTGGATCTGGAGCTCTTTGCGCTCCGTGACGTCTTCGCCGATGGAGGTGCAGCCGCAGATCTGCCCGCGCACATCGCGGAGGAGGCCGTGGTTCCACGCGATGGAGCGACGCCGGCCGGAGCGCGTGAGCAGGTCGCTTTCGAAGTGAGGCGGCAAATTGCCTTCGCGCATCCAGGCAAGGAACTGACGGCGGCGGGATTCCCTAGCCTCCGGAGGCGCGAAGAGATCGAACCAGTTCCGTCCGACCGCCTCCTCGCGGCTCCAGCCCGCGAGGCGGAGAAAGAAGTCGTTGCAGAAGGTGATCGCGCCTCCCGGATCCAGGTTCACGGCCAAGAGATGGACGTTCTCGAGGATCTCGCGGTAGCGCCGCACCGATTCCCGCAAGGCCTCCTCGGTTTCGCGGCGGTCGGTCACGTCGGTGGTGAGCCCGAAGAGACGCCGATGGCCGCGCGTCCCTTCGAGAAACTGGACGCGGTCGCGAAACCAGACCGCCCGGCCGTTGGAGGCCAGGATCCGATATTCTTGGCGGAACGGTTTGCCCGCGGCGATCGCCGCCTGGCGGAAGGCAAGGGCCTCCTCGCGATCGGACGGGTGGAGATGATCCCTCCAAAAGGTCGGGCGTTTCAGCCATTCGCTCACGGGGTAGCCGAGGAGAGATGCCGCGTACGCGCTTACCCGCAAGAAACGGCCACTTCCCGCGTCCGCTTCCCAAACGATCACGTCGAGCGCGTCGAGCGCGTCGAGCGCCGCCGCCGAGCCGTCTCGCGGAAAACGTGGAAACATGGGGAGAAGCGAACGCGTTGAGCCGCGCATGCTACGCGCGAAACGTCGAAAAGCAAAGCCCTCCGCGAATTCCCGATCCCTGGTCAAGGCGGGCGAGGAGCCCCAAATCCCCGCGTCAGGCGTGGAGGAGTCCATCCTCGATCGAGGAACATGCGACGCCCTCGCCACATTTTGGACTCAAGCCGCGGCCGCGGCGCCGCCGCCGGCGGCGCCCTCCCTCGCTTCGCGACCGACCGGATTTTCCTCAAGCACGGACGGTGGAAAGGGAGGGCGAGGCCGCCGACCGAGCCGTCGCATCCTTCGTGTGGGGAGTCGGAAATCTCGACACGACCCACCTCACCGATCCTCCATGGATGATGAGGAGGGTTGCTCTCTGAAAATCGAGCTGATCCGTGGATTTGGGGGAGCGATTCGCCGCAGGGAGCGTGCGTCGCGCGAAAGTTCGCGCGCGATGCGAGCCTGCGCGATGTGATATAGTCGGCGCGCGTGAATGCCGCGAGCGAGTCGAATATGGTCCGGTCCGCCGGTAAGATCAGTCTCGCCGTAATGGCCAGCCGCGTCTTCGGCC
>JABWAM010000270.1 GCA_013360985.1 Verrucomicrobiia bacterium
CTCGCTGCTGCTCAAGGTAGCCGCCGAGGCGGGCGAGGCTGGAGAGGATGGCGCGGTTCGAGTTCGCCTTCATTGCGTAGCAGAGGAGCGGATCGAGCGGTCGCAAGACTTCCATGAGACGCCGGCAATGGCCCGCGAGCGTCGCATGCGAATAGACATAGAGCGGCGTCCCGTAGCGCCGCGCGAGCGATTCGAGGTCCACCCCTTCGCAGACGAGGCGGCCCTTTCGGTAGCGAAACGCGTGCATGACTTCGCTTGTAGCCCGAATGGCGCGCGCTCCCAAGGTGAAAGATGCGTCCAAAGATTCCCTTTTCCCGAGGCGGATCGGAAACCGGCGCGCGCGCCGTCGGGTCCAAGGCCGACCAACCGGTCGTGCGCCCGCAGGATTCACGCGATCTTTCAGTTTGCGGGAGAACCACTCCTTCGCGGATGCTGTCGGCATGCCCGGAGCGCCCCCCCTTCGCCGCGCGTTCATTTTGGGCGCGGGCCTCGGCACGCGCCTTCGGCCGCTGACGGAACGCGTTCCGAAACCGCTCCTTCCCGCGCGCGGGCGGCCGCTCGTCGCTTTTCTTCTGGATCATCTCGCGGCGTATGGGATCCGCGAGGCGATCGTCAACACGCATCACGCCGCCGCGGAATGGGCGAAAGCCTTTCCCGAGGCGCGCCACGGCCCGATCGCGCTCGCCTTTCGCCATGAGCCGGTCCTCCTCGACACGGGCGGCGGACTGAAGAACGTCGAGGACTTTTTTGCGGGCGGCGGCGCCTTTCTCGTCTGCAATGGCGACATCGCGACGACCCTGCCGCTCGACGCGGCTGCCGCTGCGCATCGCGCGGCGGGCAATTGGGCGACGTTGGTCTTGCGAAGCGGCGGCGGGCCGCGGCATGTCGCGCTTCATCCCGATGGACGGGTGCGCGACATTCGAGGTTTGCTCGGAACGGGGGCCGAAGGAAGATACGTTTTTACGGGCATCCATGTCCTTGAGCCGTCGGTCTTCGCGGAAATCCCCGACGCCTCTCCGCGTCCGATCATCCCGCTGTATCTCGACATGATTCGGCGCGGGCGACGCGTGGGGGGCGTGATCCTCGATCAAGGCGATTGGCGCGACCTCGGCACGATTGGGGAGTACCGCCGCTTCGCCTCCGGCGCGTAAGCGGCTTTGGAGTCCGCGCGCGCGCGTTTACCGCAGCGGCGGCGCGGCGCGGAGCATCTCGCGGGCGTGGCGCAGGGCGGTCTCGGCGGCGCCGCCGAGCATGCGGGCGAGTTCCTTTTCGCGCGCGCCGCGATCGAGGTGCTCGACGAACGTGAAGGTGCGGCCTCTCTCGACACGCTTGCCGACCGAGAGATGCGCCTGAGCGGGAGCGGCGACCTGGGGGAGATGGGTGATGCAGAGGACTTGGCGGCGCTTGCCGATGCGCGCCATCTTTTCGCCGACGCGGTTTCCGATCTCACCTCCGACGTTGGCGTCCACCTCGTCGAACACGAGGATCGGCACGTCGTCCTGATCCGCGAGCGCGGTCTTGATCGCGAGCATCACGCGCGCCATCTCGCCTGAGGAAGCGATCTCGCGCAGCGGTTTGGGAGGCTCGCCGACGTTTGGCGCGAAACGGAACTCGATCGCGTCCAACCCGAGCGGAGTCGGTTCGGCGGGCGCCAACTCGGCGGCGAACGCCGATTGCGCGAAACCGAGGTCGCGAAGCTGAGACTCGATGCGCGCGCAAAGGGTCGAGACCGCCTTTTTGCGCGCGGCGCGGAGGCCTTCGCCCGACTTCCGCAGGGCGGCGCGGACCTTTTCCAGCGCGGCATCGAGTTTGGCGAGCTCGCCGCTTCGTCCTTGCAGGACGCGAAGCCGCGCCTTCGCCTCGGCGCCGAAGGCGATCACCTCGGCGAGGGTCTTTCCATACTTACGCTTGAGACCCTGGACGATCGTCATGCGTTCGGAGAGTTTCTGCAGCCGGTCGGGATCGGGATCGAGCTTACCGGCGTAGCGCGAGAGTTCGCGGGAGAGTTCCTGGACCTGAACGCTCGCGGCGCGGTTGGCCTCTTCGATCCTCGCGGCGGTGGGATCGATGGCCGCGAGATCGCGCAGGGCGCGTTCGGCGCGCGCGAGGGCGGCGGCAGCGCAGCCCTCCCCTTCGCTCACGGCGTCGAGAGCGCGCGCGGCGAGTTCCATGAGTTTCTGGCTGCTGGACGCCACTTTGTAGTCGGCTTCGAGTTGCGTCTCCTCGTCCGTCCGAAGATGGGCGGCTTCAATTTCTTGGACCTGATGGGCCGTGAGATCGAGTTGGCGCTCGAACTCCTTGTCGTCCATCACGAGATCCCGCTTGCGCGCTTCGAGGGCGCGGATTTCGCCGAGCGTCGCCGCGAAGGCGGCGCGCGCCGGTTCGGCGCCCGCGAAACGATCGAGGATGCGGAGTTGCGCCTCGGGTTTCAGCAGCGATTGATGATCGTGCGGCCCGTGGATGTCCACGAGGATCTCTCCGAGGCGAGCGAGAGACTGGAGGGTGACGGGGGAACCGTTGACGAATTGGCGGTTGGCGCCGGCGGCCGTAAAGGTTCGCTTCACGAGGAGCTGGCCGTCCTGACACGGTTCCGCGCCGATCTCTTCGAGGGTCGACGCCAGCTCGGGGACGCGCCCCGCTTCGAAGACCGCCTCGACGGAGCAGGCGTCGGCGCCGGTGCGGATGGCGTCGCGCGCGGCGCGTTCGCCGAGCGCGAGTTCGAGCGCGCCGATCAAGATGGATTTTCCGGCGCCGGTCTCGCCGGTGATGGCGTTGAAGCCCGGGGCCAGCCGGAGGCGCAGGTGGTCGATGATGGCGAAGTCGCGGACGTCGAGCTCGAGGAGCATGGCGGGCGTTCCGTGGGGCCGTCGAACAAACGTGCGCAATCGTAGCAGACGCGGCGCGGCGTTGTCCAGTCAGATCTTCTCAAAGGGGTCGGTGCCGCGTGCGCACGCCGCCGCATCGATGCGGTGCGGCTTCACCGCAGCCGCCGCACCGCCGTGGCGACCCCGAGCACCAAGAGCGCCAAGGGGCCGAGGGGGCTGAACGGCAACAGCGACAGCGGCGGCAGCCCGCGCAGCGGTGAGAGCATCACCCCGATCGCCGTCAGGATCCCGAGCGAGAGGCTGACGGCGGCCACGACCTGCAGCTCCCGCCCACGCTTGCGGCCCGCGCCCCAGCTCACGGCGTCGCCGAGCGGCGCGCCGATCAACAAGGCGGCGAACATCGCCAGCAACAACCCGAAGACACCGATCGCACCGAGAAGCAGCGACACGCCGAAAGCCGCGGCGAACCCGACCGCGAAGCCGCCGACGGATTGCCGTGGGCCGACGCGGTACAGCGGCGAGCGCAGCGCCCTGGCGCACTCCTTGCACCGCAT
>JABWAM010000018.1 GCA_013360985.1 Verrucomicrobiia bacterium
ACCGCCGCCGATGCGACCCTCCTCGCGCGGCGCGGCGGCGCGCCGGCCGGCTTTCACGCGTGGCGGATCCTCTGCCTCGCGCGCGCGCTGGCCGGCGCGACCGTCCTGATCGGGACGTTGCCGGAGCATTCCCGCTGCGGAGTGGCCCGAGCGCTTCTCGAGGAGGGACTCGCTCGGATGTTCGCGTCCGGCGCGCGGGTCGCCTGGGTCCGCACCGAGGCGGCAAACCGCGCCGCTTGCGGGCTCTACGCCGCGTGCGGCTTTGCACCCTGCAGCCGCTTCTGGTATTTCCGGAGGCGATGAAGGTCGCTTTCTATCGCCATAATATCGGTGATGCCGAAATCGCCGCGGTTGCCGCGGTGTTGCGCTCCCCCATCCACACCGCCGGGCCGGTCACGCAAGAGTTCGAAAAAGCCTTTGCCGGCTACCTCGGCTGCTCGCACGCCGTGGGGGTCACCAGTTGGACGATGGGCGCCTTCCTGTGCCTCAAGGCGCTCGGCATCGGCCCGGGCGACGAGGTCATCGTTCCTCCTCTCACCTTCATCTCCACCGCAAACATCGTCTGCCACGCGGGCGCGACGCCCGTGTTCGCCGACGTGGAACGCGAAACCGGCCTTCTGGACGTGGAATCCGCGCGGCGGGCGATCACCCCGAAAACCCGGGCGATCATTCCCGTTCATATGTACGGCGCGATGTGCGACATGCGAGCCTTCGAACGACTCGCCCGCGAGCGCGGACTCGCCCTGATCGAGGACGCAGCCCACTGCGTCGAGGGCGAGCGGGATGGCATTCGACCGGGACAACTCTCCCGTGCAGCCTGTTTCAGCTTCTACGCGACAAAAAACCTCGCCTGCGGAGACGGCGGCGCCGTGGCGACCAACGACGCAGATCTTGCCGCAAAGGTTTCCATGCTGCGTTTTCACGGAATGACGCGCGGCGCCGAGGATCGCTACTCGGGCCTCTATCGCCACTACGACATGGAGGAGATTGGGTACAAGTGCAACCTCACCGACATTCATGCCGCCCTGCTGCTGCCCCAACTCCCGCGGCTGGAGGAGTATCGCGCCAGGAAGGAGCATCTCGCCCGTCTTTACGAAAAAGGGCTCGGAGCCGTGCCGGGCGTGGAGCTGATGAAAACCCCTGCCGGCAGCCGCCACGCGCGCCACCTTTTCACCTTCCTTGCTCCCGAGGGTTGCCGCGACCGTTGGCTGGCCGGGCTCCAGAACCGGGAAATCGGGATCGCCGTGCATTTCAACCCGGCGCATCTGATGACCTTTTACCGACGGACTTTCGGCTTCACGGAGGGCGCGTTTCCCCATGCCGAACGCATCGGGCTTCGAACGATCACGCTTCCCCTCTATCCCAAGTTGAGCGACGAAGAGGCGGGCTATGTCGTGCGCATGGTGTCCGAGGTCGCTTCCGACGCATGAAGCGCGGCGCCTCCGTCCCGCTCGATCCTTCCGATGCCGCCTCCCCTCGCCCCTCCTGCTAACGTCCGTTCACTCCACAGCGCGCGCATCTGGTTTACGAGCGCGCTTCTCGCGCTCGTCGTGCTTTTCTGGCCGGCGTTTGAGGCCCTCGTCGGTTTCGGCCCGCGCGCTTATTTCCTGCCCTTTCTCAACCAGGTGGACGTGGCCCTCCCGCTGTCCTGGGCGGTCCGCGTCGCGCAAGACCCCGGCGTGGGAGATCTCGCGCTTTGGGAACACCGTCACTCTCTCGGAAGTCCGATGGCCCTCTGTCTCTGGTGGCCGCTGGCCTACGGCCGATTTCTTCAAGCGACGGGCGGGATCGCCGCGCACTGGGGCATCGTTTATCTCCTCCATGTGCTGTGGATTCGCGCGGCGTTCGGAGTGTTCTCCGAACTCCTCGGCCCAAGCCGTCGCGTCTGGCCGGTGACCGCAATTTTTGTATTCACCGCGCTCCCCCTTGCGATCAACGTGTATCACTCGAAGTGGCATCCCGCCCTTTGGGCGGTGACGCCCATCTACGAAAACTTCCGGGCTTTTCCCTCGGTCACGGCGCTGGCGTGGACGACCGTCGCGGTCTGGCGAACCTTGATGGCCTGTCGCAACGGCGGACGCGGCGCCTTCTTCGTCGCGGGTCTTTGGGCCGGGCTGACGGTCTACGGGCGGCCCTTTGATTGGATGATTCTCGTCACGTTTTTTGCGTTGGCGTTCCTCCTCGCCGTGAGCCGGCGCGTGGACGCGTCGTTGCCCTCGGGTTTCCCCGGGTCAGCCAATCGATGGCTCCTTGCCCTTTCGGGAGCGTTTCTCGGAGCGCTTCCCTTCCTGGTTCGTTACGCCGCGTGGTCGTCAGGCTCGCGCGAGGTTTACGAGGCGCAACTTGCCCGCGGGGTGATGGAGGGAAAGGCGCCCCTTCATTTCCTCAAGTACGCCCTGCTGAGCGTGGTCCTGACCACGGGGGTTTGGGTCGTCCTTCGCGTCGCCGCGCGTCGCGCGGGCCCACGCCCCGTCGCTTCGCCCTCTCTTCGATCGTTTTGGGTGACCCTGGTCGCCGCCTCGTTCCTTCCCTACTTCCAATTCCTTCCGAGCGGGAAGACGCCGACGTCGTTCCAATACTTTTTCATCTATTTCAGCGTTCCGTTCGCCGGGCTAGGGTTGCTCGCCGCAATTGCCGCCTGTCTTCCCGATCGCGGCCGCGCGCCCAGGTTCGCGGGCGTGGCGCTGGCTCTTCTCCTTGGCCTTGCGGTGCAGATCGCTCTGCTCGCCACGCCCCGATGGATGTTGGATCGGGTGGCGTTCGATCGCTCCCAGCAGCCGGTTTACGACGCGCTCCGGTCGGCCGGACCGGACGCGGTCGTGCTTTGCCCCTCGATCACCCAGGGGTCGAGCCAGGAACTGGCGTTGCGCGCGGGGGCATGGTCGTTCGTCCCGCACCCGATGATGTACAGCTTCGGCTCGCTCGCCACGAACGCCGAGCTGGTCGAGCGGCAGCTCCTCGCGAAGCTTCTCTTGACGGGCACCGTCGCCGACCTCGCGCCCCTTTTCGCCGAGGAAGGATTGTCGGACTACCCCTCCTTTTTTGCGAGCGCCGGGGCTTCCACCCGCCATTGGCTCGACCGCCTCGAGAATTGCCCCGCGCGCGCCTCTTTCTTTTTCGACCCGAACGGAAGCCGGGAGGATTTTCGCGTTCGAAAACTCACGATTCCTGCCAGCCTTCTTGAACGGAGGCAACCCTTCGCATGGTTCGGCCCTGAAGAGAGAATGGCCTTTCGACGGGTTGCCCGTCTCGAAGGCCGTTCCTTTTCCGAGATCCTGACGGCGACGACCAAGCGATATCGCCTCACACACCTGTTGCTCACCCCGGAGGCGCCGGGGTTGTCGGCGCCCACGCGGGAAGATTTCGCCGCGGCCTTCGTGAAGGTTGCGCAGGCGACGGATGGGACGTCATTATGGCGCCTCGTTCCCCGGGATTGAACTCCATGCTCACCGCGCAACTTCGCGATCTTCGTTCTGTGGGCCTCCGCGTAGCAGCCTGCCTCTTTCTCGAGGAAATTTTCTGCCCCTTCCTGGAGGCCCTCCCCTTCCTCATCGGGTCCCCGTTCCGCTGGCTTTTTCTGAAGTTCACCGCACGGAGGATTGGACGGCAAATCTTTATCGCGCAGCGCGTCTCCATCCGTCACGCCTACAACCTCGAGATGGGGCACCACATCGGGATCAACCAGGACTCGATCCTGCACTGCCGCGGCGGCGTCTCCATCGGCAACCACGTGTTCATCGGGCAGCGGGTCATCGTGAACACCGGTGACCACCACTACGCCGCTGCCGATCGCACGATCTGGGAACAGGGCGCCTTTTATCGGCCGGTCCGTATCGGCAACGACGTCTTCCTCGGCATGGGCGCCATCATCATGCCGGGCGTCACCGTGGCGGATGGGACCGTCGTCGCCGCGGGGGCCGTGGTCACCCGCGACACGGATCCCTACAGCGTGGTCGCCGGGGTTCCTGCGCATGCGATCACGCGACGCGGCGCGGCTTCAGGGTCCTCTGCCGGCTCCGGGAACTGAAAGCCGGGACGGGTCTTCCCTCCTCCACACCTCGAAGCCGCCGGGAAACACGGAACGACGGAAGCCGAGCGCAGCGAGGCGTGAACCGTTGGTGTCGGCGCCCGGGCCGAGGATCGCGAGGTCCAGTTTGTAGGGCGGCGCGGCGTTCGCCTCAATTGCCGCCCGTACCCGTCCATAGGCTTCACGCAAACCGGGACGAAACCAACCGACGAAGTCGTCGCGCCCGGCGAGCGACCCCGGCAGGACCAGCCCTCGGGCCTGGAGATCCCAACGGTTGAGTCGGGGATGAAAAACGAAGGTGTTGTACCCCACGCTCCTTTCCAGCCGCTCCACCGCCGCACGATCTGACGGGGACATCCCGTCTTTCCATCGCAGGTAGTCGGGGACACCTTCCGGACGAAAGAGGGGCGCGAGGGGCGCGAGGCTCCCGCCGAGGAGGTCCTCCGCCCAGAGCGCGCGCTCGATCAACTCCGCAGTCGGCGTCGGACTCACCAACGCCGCGACGGCGGGGTTCGGAGAGAAAAGCCAGCGCGCAGTTTCGGAGACCACCTCGGTGCCGTTGCGCCGGGCAAGGACGACCGTGGAGGGCGGCGTATCCCTCTCGATCCAACGGTACACCTGGCGAAGCGTGGCCGGGATCAGGTTTGCCGTCTGGCGCGTTCGTTGAAAGGCCCCGAGGGCCACTTGTTGGGCCAGGATCCCCGCGAACAGGAACCACGGCAGCCACTGCCCGCGCCGGGGCGCGCACGTCGCTGTCGGCCTTTCCGCAAAGCGCCAAAGCTGGAACAGCGCGAGGGTGATCCAGGTCGAAAAACTGAAGACGAAGAAGTACGCAAAACCTGTCACCGTCACCCCCTTCGGGAGGGTGTGGTAATAGGGGAGGAGCGAGGCGACCACCATGACGCAGGGAAAAACGGCGGCGAGCGGCCAGGTACGGAACCGTTGCCCACCGAGGACACGTCGAAATGCGAGCAAGAGCAGGAGGCTGACGGCGGCGAGGGCCAGCGTGTACTTCCCGTAATGCGTCCACGACTTGGCGTGGTAGACGCCGCGCCACATCACGTCGTTAAAGGCCTCGGCGTAGCGGGTTTGGTGGCGCGCGAGTCGCAAGATGATCGGGGCGGCGAGGCCTCCGCCGAGGAACATGATGGCCGCGGCCGCGATGGCCTCGCGACGCCGCCTGGCCAGAAAGCGCGCCGCGACCAGCAGGGCGCCGGAGGTCTCAAGAACCATCCAGTCGAAGGGACGCCCGATGGCCGTTCCGGCCACCAGGCCGCCGGCGAGGGCCACCCTCCAGGCGGTTGGCGACGAAACCGCCGCATACATCCTCCACGCGGCAAGCGCATAAATCGCCATGGAGGCCGCGGAGGGGTAGACGCGAAGGTGCTCTGTCAGCGCAAGGTTCCACGCCCCAAGGTGAAAGCGGTAACCGTTGAGGTTGTACGCCCAGTTGACCGAGAAGAAGCAGGCGATCCCCGCGGCCGTAAACGCCCGCCACGGCTCCTGCCCGAACGCCCGGGCGAGGCGGTAGAGCCCGAAGAACCAGAAGGTCGACAGGACGACGCCCGCGAGGGCGAGGCCCCCGTCCCCGGCGCGGCGGATCAGCGCACCGAAGAGGCGCGGCCAGATCGCGAACACTGCGAAGATGGAGGATGGATCGGCCCGATGCTCCCAAACGAAAGGGTCGCCACCCAGCGTTCCTTCCGCCGCTCGTCGAAACATGGCCACATACACGCTGACGTCCGGCATCGTCGCCCAAGGAAGCCAGAGCGGCGCGTCCGGGTGCAGGAGCAGGTCCAGCAAGGGCCCGACGAGAAGAAGGCTTGCCGTCGCGCCGCAGAGGATCAGATCATGCGCAAGGTTGCGTCGGGTCATTGCAAGAACTCTGCGCGAACCTGGGAATCGGCCGCCATGAGACTCCTCGTTTGGCGCACGACGGGCCGCTTCGGCAAGTCATTTCCACACGGGGCCTTCTCCCTCGGCACGAGGGAAAAGCGAGGAATGCCTCCGAATGACTGTTTGAGGCCTTCGTCGATCCCCTGCTAGAGTTGGCCAGCCCCCCGATGCCCCCATTCCCTTCGACTTCCGATCAAGATCCCGCCGTTTGCGATTGCTCGAAGCAGTACCGCTTCCGAGCTCAGGAGGAGAATCGGCGCACCCAGGAAATCGTCATCGAGATGGCCCGGGGCATGAATCGCAAGGGCGGCTACGTGCTCGTCAGCGAATTGGAGACGCGCAGCCTCTTTTCCCGCGTTCAACTCGCCGGCACGCGGGTCCTCGAGGTGGGATGCGGAACGCTCCCGGTCACGATGTCCATTCCCACGGGAAAAATGCCCGCATTGTTCGTTGCTTCCGATATCAACCCCGTCATCGTGAACGAAGCCCGCCTCTCGGACGATCGCCCCCACTACCTCGTGTGCAGCGCGCTGGACGCCTCGATTCGACCATCTTCCCTCAACGTGGTGGTCCTCAACGGCGTCCTTCACCACCTGCCCCCTGAGTGCAACCTACTCGGCGCGCTCGCGCCGCTCCTGCGCCCGAAGGGGGCTGTCCTGTTGTTGGAGCCGAACGTCTCGTGCTGGCCCGGACAATTCATCAAATGGGTCCTCCGCCGCTTCTTCGGGATGAGCATGGAGGCCTCCCCGTACGGGCAGTTCAGCCATGCGAGAATCGAGGAACTCATCGCGCGCTCGGGCTTGCGCGTTGCTGAAAAATGGTATGCCTCCCTTTTCGCATTTCCCCTCACGGGAGGCGGAGGGCGCGTGCGGCTCCTGCCGGATTCGCGGCCGCTTTTTCACATCCTCGTCGCCTTGGACGAATTTGCATCTCGCGCGTTGAGCCGCTTCCCCCCCCTGGCGAAGATCCTCCATTGGCGCGTGCTCTACCTCGTCCGAGCCGCCGGCCAAACCGCCCTGGCTCCCCAACCCTAGAGCCTTGCCTCGGGCCTTTTGCAAATGCCCGCTTTCTCCGATCAGGCGCATCACGCGACGGCAAACGTCCGCGGCGAAAGGGGGGATCCCCATCCCCGACTCTTCTGGGCGCTCGCCATCCTCGTCCTGCTGCCCGTGGGACTCCTGGCCCCGATCGTGATCCAATTCGGATCGGTGACCATGGGCGACCATGAACTCGTGGCCAAGTTGGGTCTGCTCAAAGCGCTCCGAGAAGGCGCCTCCCCCTTCTGGACGGAGGCGCTCGACTGCGGAACCTTGCTCCTCGGCTGTACCAGCATGCCTTGGACGTTTGCCGACCTTGCCTTCCTCTTCGTTGGGCCACAGGGCGCGCACAATTTTTCCGCGGTGGCGGACCTGGCCGTCGCGGGCATCGGTTTTTATCTCTGGCGGCGTCGATCTTGGGAAAACGGCTTCGCCGCATCGCTGCTCGGGGCGATCACCTATCAACTCAGCCTCCATCCTCTTTCGCAACTCAGCGTCGGCCACCAGGTGGTCACTGCCCAGTATGCATGGCTGCCATGGGGTCTATGGTGCGTGGACTTCCTTGCCGCAGGGCGAAGGCTCCGATTCTTCGCGCTCTTCCCGTGGATCCTTTTCCTGATGGCAATGGCCACCTACCCCGCCACGACGATCATTTTTGGATTCGTGATGGCGCTCTATTCCGGTTGGAGAATTCTCGCCGTCGAACGGCGCACCGCCAAGCGCTTCGTCGCGTTTGCGCTTTTTTTGGCGGCCTCGGCTCTTGGCGTTGCGGGCGCCGCGTTCATCTACGTGCCGGCGCACATTTTCGCGGGACATTGCGTGCTTCCGGGAAACCCGAGCTACAACATTCCCGATTACTTCAACCACTTGACGCTGCCCCCCCCTTGCCTGGCCACGCTGGCCTTGCCGTACCTTTTCGGCGGGAGCTTCACCGAGCCCTCTTTCTGGGCCAACTACCTTTCTCCCGCCAACACGGGCGCGCCTCATGAGTTCGCGATCTATTGCGGCCTTCTGCCCCTCTGGTTGGTTTGGATCCACCGTTCCGCAATCCGCCGATCCAGCGAGGCGACCTTTTGGGGGGGAGTCGGCCTTCTTCTCCTGGTCGTCGCCATCGGAAAGTGGGGAGGACTTTACCCGCTGCTCCGCCACCTGCCCATCATGGGAAACCTTCGTGGATCCTGTCGCTTCACCGTCGCCCTGCCCCTCGCCGGCGCGTGCTTGGCGGCATGGGGCGCGGACCAGTACGCCCGAATGCCCGAACTCCAACGCGCCCGCGTCCTGGCACGGCTCCCCCTGTGGCTCATCGCTCTGGGGTCGGTCGCCTTTGCGTTTCTGCTGGCCGCTCTCTTTGCGGAAGGAGCCCTTGCACGCTGGCAGCCCGCGGCGGCGCCGTCCTGGCTGCCTCGCGCTCGTGCGCTCCTTCATGAACGCGTCGTCGCGGCGTCCGCAAGCAACCTGAAGATGATCGCCGCGCTCACCCTCGCGTGGGGCATCCTGTTCCTGGCCGGCGGACGAAGATTCCGGACCCGCCCAGGCTTTCTCTGCGTGCTGGCGGCCGTCGATCTGGCGCTCACCGCCTGGCCGATGCTCTGGAAGCCGAGTGGGAACGCGACGCTCTATCTTCGAAGACATCCCTTATCTCCCGCGCTGGAGGCGTTCCATTCGCCGGGTCGCACGCGTTTTGCCGATCTCGATTTTTCCACCCCTCACAATCTTGCGTTGCTGAACGAAAGCTGGGACGCCGCGGGGTTTCGCGACTTCGTGCCCCGCTGGCACATGGAGCTGGTCCGAAAGGCCAACGGGGAGGACCCGTTCACGTACGATCTCTACCGCTACGGCCTGTTTCGGGCCTCCCCTCTCCTTGCGCTCATGCGGGTGCAGACCGTGGTTGCGCGAAACGCCGTGCCGCCCACGCCGTGGCGCGAGGTGGGACGCGTCGAGGGCGTCGGAATTTTCCGCGGACCGTCCGTCCCTCCCGAAGCCTGGTTGCCGCATCGTGTCGTTTCCATCAAAGAGCCGCGGAAGCGGCTCGACGAACTTGAAAAAGTGGTGGCCCCGGCTCCCACGGTCACCGCCGTGGTCGAGAGCGAGATCAACCTGACGGAAGCGACGGGAGAAGTCGCGAGCGTGCTGAAAACCGGCCCCCTGGAGTATGCCGTCAACTTCAAGGGGCCGGCCAAGGGCTTGCTCTGCACGGGGATCGGTTGGTACCCCGACTGGAGGGCTTTCCACGGGAAGGCGCCCTTGCCCACGCTCCGTGTCAACCATGCCTTCCTCGGCGTGCGCATCGAGCGGCCGGTCGAAAGCGTGACCCTGCGTTTTGTCGCCGATGCGCACCGACTCGGCATCCGAGTTTCCCTCCTGGCATGCGGAGTTTGGCTGCTGGCGATCGGTGCGCCGGTCCTGGCGGGCGTTCTTCGTCGTTCCGCGGTCAAACCTCCGCGTTCTTGATCAGGGTTGGCCTGCGTCTTTCTTCCGCATGATGGTGAGCCGGTACGGAGGCGCGCCTTCGCCCATGCTCGTCTGGAGAAGCAGGACCGTTGAATAATGATCGAGGATATAGGCGTGGATCGACGGGAGGTAATGGTCGCCAAAAAACAGGGCGCCGGGGATTTTTCCCTCGTGAAGAAGCGGACGGGTCGCCCCGAGTGTGGCGGCCCAGATGGGGGTGCTATCCAGAACCGCGAAGTTGGGGGAGCGGCTCCGGATGGCCTCGATTTCACCGAGTTCGAGAGGCGACCTCAGTTTGCCATCCGAATAGCGAACCGCAAGCAAGCCGGAGTTGAGGGTGTACTGGGGAGGAAGATGCCCGGTCAGAAGGCACATCACGTAACCGGGGCTCAAGGAGAACAAGTATTTCGGCCCGGTGGCTTTGTCATGCTCTCGAATCCAGAGAGCGGCTTCCTGCCACACTTTCGCCTGTCTCAAGTGAGCAGCCGATCGGCACGCACACCTCAAGCGCCCGTAAGGAGTCTCCAAAGTCAGCCAGGGGAGGCGATATTTGGCCAGGGAATCGCTCGCCAGGATCGCCCCTCCCAGCATGAACGGGAGCATCACCGCGATGCGCAAGCGCCGGATATGGATGGCTTGGCCGATCAGCCGGTGGCCCGCCGCAAAGGTCGCCGGAAGATTGGCGGCAACCAGGAAGACGAAGGGATAGACATGGCCGTCCACTGCGAACCGGAACGCGGCGAAGATGCCGACGAGGCAATACCAGGGCAGTTCGCGCGCGACCTCCTTGTCGCGCAGCTTGTCGTAAAGGCAGGCGCCCAATCCGATCCAGGGCGCGAGAAACAGGATGAGGCACGCCTGGATGAAGAGGGTGTCCCGATGCCAGAACGCGAGCAGGGCGAACGCCCCTCCGGAAACAATGAGGAGAACAGCGAGGGATGCCCTGCGCTGGCGAGCCGCCTCTCTCGCGCGCTCCGCCCAATGGACGATCGCGCCCACCGCGGCAAAGAGCAGGACGAGCCGAATCGTTGCTTTGAGTGGAAACTCTCCCGGGTTCCCCTGGCCCTGGGACTTCACCGATGCAGTCACCCGTTCAAACAATTCCGGAGGCGAAATCCAGGCGGAAGCCATCAGGAGACCGGCCGAAGTCACGATCGCACCTGTGACGGCGAGGACCATCGTCCGTTCCAATCGAGAACCCTTCCCCTTCCAGAAGAGCAGGCTCACGGTGGCCAACCCGATCGCCGCGGTGGCTTCCAGCTTGCAGATGAACGGGGCGACGGACGCCACCACGGCAAGGCCCGCCCACGAACCGCGTCCGCCCGTCGCCGCATGTCGTCCCCCGAGCAGTACGGTAAGCGCGAGCCAGAGGCTCGTCCACGTTCCGCAACTGCTGTAGGGAAGCAGCAGCGCCGACATCGAACAAAAGGCCGGCGGAAACACAAAAACGCCGGCCCAGGCCACCAGCATCCAGGATAGGTAAAACCGCGGCAGAATCTTCGCACCGGCCAATGCGAGAAAGATCCCCGTTCCAAGAACCAGCGCCCCCATCACGCCGCGATCCACCCAAAATGAGTCTCCGAAGAAATGCATGAAACCGGCCGTCGCGAAGTAGGAAAGCGGGCCGTAGATCATTTCGAAATCCCGCCAGGGACGATCTCCCGCAAGAATGCGGCGCGGAGTCGTCATCTCTCGAGCCGAGTCCCAGTTGAAATCTCCCCACCGATCCCATCCCCAAAGCAGATGGGCCGCGAGCAGGATCCCCAAGAGACCCCACACCAGCTTTGGTTGGTCAAGCCTCCATCGGTCTCGCGTTTCGTTCATGGACGAGCATTCCACGCCACAAAACTTTCGCCACAGGCGACACAGCCCTTTCCCACGTCCGACTTCATGCCCCGCGCGACTCAAAAAGACGGCCCAGAGCAGCCCTGGCAACGGCGCTTCGGGAAGCCGACGACGGAGCGCCGCCGCATACCGGATCCACGGCGCCAGGAGCAGCAGCCAGAGCAAGGTCTTGATCCCCCAGAGGAATCCGTCGCCGATCGCCTTTGAAAGCGGCCATCCATCGAGCAGGATGCGCCGTTGCGCGCACCCCTCTCCGCGGCCGATCCGTTGCGCCCAAAAAGCGCGCAAATCTTCGGGGACCGCATGCGGGACCACGATGGACATGTCCTCGGCCCGGCGAAAACGTTTCGCCATGCTCTCTCCAAACACCGCGTCCTCGCCGGCGCAGATCGGCACCGGATATTTCTCCGGAAAAAGCCCCGCCTCGATCGCGCAACGGCGGCGGCACGAGTACCCCTCGCACCAGTTCATCGCTTCGCGGCCCGAACGATAGAGATGGCGATGCTCCGCCTCCACCATCGCGCCGAAGGGGTGGCCGCTGTTCTCAACCCTCGAGTCCACGATCAGGTAGTCGGCGCCCGCGTCGTAGTGTTTCCGCGCCCGGGCCAGGAAGTCCTCCGGAAGGCGGGCATCCGCGTTGAGGATCACGACCACCTCGCCCCGCGCAGCGCGAATCCCTTGATTGCGCGCCCCGCAACGCCCGTCCCGATTGTCCTGCGGCAGGAGGCGGAAGCGCGGATCGCCGAAGCCCTGGACGATCCGCGGGGTGTCGTCCGAGGAGGCATCCACCACCAGGACTTCGAAATCTCCGTCACCATTGTCGCGGATGGAGCGAAGCGTGACGAGGATGTCCTCCGCCTCGTCGCGCGTCGGAATGACGATGCTGAAGAAGGGCGCCGCCGCAGTTCGCTTTTCAGAAATCACTCGACGCATCCTAGGCGGATAGGCCGACGTTTGGCGATGCGGGATTCGTCTCTTTCGCGCCCCGTCCCAATGGCCATGCTTTGCATCCTCCGCTCTCCCTGCTAGACAAGGGCGCGTGTTGTTGCCGCAAGATTTCCGAGGGGCTTCCCCCTCCTCCCTCCGCTCTTCCGTCCAGGCTCTCCTCGCCGCCTACTCCGTCGCCCTAGTCTTTCGCGGTACGGCCAGCCTGCAGGCGATCCTGCTTCTTTCGGCGTTTCTCCTCCTCCTGTTTGACCGGCGGGACGCCCTGGGCATCGCGTGGAAAGACGCGAGGTGGGCCCTGGGCCCGCTCCTGCTGTTTTCCTGTTGGATTTTCGCCCTCTGCGGTTTCTGGCGCGAGCCGCCGTTGCGCTCCTGGGATCCCGGCGGATGGAACGTGCAGCAGCCGTGGTTCAGCCTCGACCAATGGCGGCGCGACATCGCCCAGCCCATGATCGCGCTGCTCTGCGGCTGGTGGGCTTTCCGCGAGGAAGGCGCGCGACGCTGGCTTTTTCTGATTCAGGGAGGATTGATCTTTCTGCTGGCTGCGAAAGGTCTCCATCAGTTTTTTCTCGGCGAAATCGTGGACGGACTCCTCCAGCGAGGAACGCTCCAGATTCGCGGTTTTTCGCGCGATAATATCTTTTTTTCCTACGTGCTCCTTTTGCTCACCCCCGGCGCTCTCTGGCTCGTCGTGCAATTTCGCGGCCGTCGTTTTTCTTGGCTTCCGATCCTCGTCCTTCTCGCCCTGGTTTTCCTGAATAAACGGCGCGGAACCTGGGCCGCCGTTTACGTGGAGTTCCTGGTCCTCGCCCTCGGCTGGCGCCGCCGTCACCTCGCGGTCTTCCTCCTCGGCACGCTCCTTCTCGGGAGCGCTGCGTATCACCTGCGTCCCGGTTGGTTTCAACGCAATTACGACTTCCAGCGCACCGGGCGTGTGACCATCCTGAAGGATTACCCGGCGCTCGCCGCCGAGGCGCCGATCACCGGCGTGGGTTTCGGCAAGGATACCGTGGTGAAGAACTACTGGCACCGGATCTACCAGCATGCGCACAACACGTTCCTCAACCGGCTCCTTGAACTGGGCTGGCCAGGGCTGGCGTTCTGGGTGGCGGCGCTGGCCGTCTACGCATTCCGCTTCCTGCGGGGTTGGACTCAGGACCCCGCCGCGCGGATCGGCCTGGCATTCCTCCTCGCGTTTTGCGTCCGCAACCTGACCGACGACGTCTGGATCGCCAGCAACGCCGAACTCTTTTGGTTTCAGATCGGCGTGTTGATGCCTCCGCGACCGGAAAGCCCTCGATGAAACCCGAAATCCTCCACGCGCTCCGCATCTGGGAGTGGCGAATCTGGGTCTTGCTCCTCTACGCCCTCCCTCTCCACGAGGCAACGAAGAATACACTCTGGGCGCTCGCCCTCGTCCTCACGAGCTTCCGCGCCGCGTGTGAAACGAGCCGCGGGAGGATGGATGCCGCCGGCTTCGGAGTCGTCGTCTGGGTGGCCGCGGGCCTCTGGGCGACCGGGTTCGCCATCGAACCCGCGTCGAGTTGGAAAGGGCTCTGGGACATGACCCGCGCCGCGGGCATGTTCTTTCTTGCGGCGCGCCACGGCAGCGCGCCTTCCCGACGGGAGGCAACCGTTCGCCATATTTTGCTCGCTGCGGCTGCCGGATCGGCCATCGGCCTCTTTCACGCCGCGCACGCCCTGAGCGGACATGAAGGAAGAATCGAGCGCTTGGCGCTCCAGATCCCTTCGGTCGGTCACCACAACCAAAGCGGCACATGGTTGGCGATGGCGTGGATGTTCGCCCTGGCGGGCGCCCTGCACGGGCGCCTTGTAAAACCGCCTGCACTCCTTGCGGTTTCCTGCCTTCTCGTCGGTTTGGGATTGGTCGCCACAACCTCGCGAACAGCAATTGCGGTCGCGCTTATGATTACGCTGGGAACGCTTTGGTTTGCCCGTCCCCGATTCTGGCTGCGCGCCGGTTTACTGACTCTGATTCCGTGTGTTCTTCTCGTCATGATGGCCAGTCGTCCCTTGCGCGAACGCCTCCTTTTCCGCGGTTCCTTTCATAATCGCACGGCGATCTGGAGCGCATCGAGTGAAACGTTTCGCGAACGCCCATGGACGGGCGTCGGATTGAACAATTTCAAAAACGTCATGTTGGAAACGGACGATCCCATGCGATTCGCCACGGTGGATCATGCCCACAATCTCTACGTGAACAGCCTCGTGCAGGGAGGTTGGCCCGGTTTGGCCGCGCTCGTCGTCATGCTGGGAAGCGGCCTCGGAACCATCGTGCGGCTCCGGAAAAACCGCGAGCCGTCCGTGCGCCTCGCCGTTCGAGCGGCCTTGGGCGTCTGGCTCGTCGCGGTCCTGAATGGATGCAGCAACACCTCGCTTCACCATGAACTCTCGATGCTCTTCTTCGTGGCCATTGGCCTCGTCGCCTCCGCCGCGTCTCCTCGAAGCAAAGGAAAGCTCGATTTCGCAACAACGACGATGCATCCTTCCTCCCTCACTTCATGACGGACGCGGGCGTCGCCGCCCCACCCTTCACCCTTCTCATCTCCGCCATGCACCTTCCTCTCGGAACCTATTCGCCGGACGTCATCCTCGGCTTCGTCTCGGCCTCACGGAACTGTTTTCCCCGCGCGTTATCGCAGGAGCGAAGCGCGCGGATTCTGGAAGCGGCGGCGCGCGAAGGAATCGCGCTCGTCGTCCCGCGCGGCGAAGCCGCGGTCATTGAGACCAAATCCCATGCGGGGGATGCCGCCCGACAACTCAAAGCGGCCGGTGCGGACGCCGTCGTCTTTTATCTCGGAAATTTTTCGCCGGAAATTGAGGACGCCGTTTTCCTCAAGGAGTTCGACGGCCCGGCGATGGTTCTCGCGGCGGCGGAGGAACGCGGCGACACTCTCCTGCACCAGCGAGGCGACGCGCTCTGCGGCCTGCTTTCCGCCGCCCTGGCAATCGAGCGGCGCGGATTATCCGCAAAAATCCATTATCCCGAGGCGCCAGTGGTGGATCTCGCGGGGGCGATCCGCGAAATCGCCCATTTCCGCAGAATCATGAAGGTGGTCAAGGGCGCCCGACATGCCACGCTCGGGCTCTTCGGCCCGCGTCCGCGCGATTTTGAGACCTGCCACTATCATCTCGCCGCGGTGCATTCTCTGGGAATGGAGGTCGAGGAGTTGGGGCTGTTCGACCTCGAGAACGAAGTCGCCAAAATTAAGAAGCACGGCGGCGCTCCGGAGACCGCCCGCGAGATGGCGCGCGCCGTGACGGGCGTACCGGACGACGCGGAGTTTGTCGGCCGTTTGTCCGCCTACGAAAAGGCGCTCTTGAATTTCCGCGAGCGGCTTCGCCTCTCCGGCGCCGCCTCCCAATGTTGGTCGGAGCAGGAGTTCGCCCTGCGCCACGTGCCGTGCTTTATCAATAGCCGGCTCGCGGAACAGGGATTTCCCATTGCCTGCGAAAACGACGTCTACTCCCTGATCGCGGAGTTACTGGCACAGTACGCCTCCGATCAGGCCGTTTCGATCCTCGACATCAACCACACGATCCCCGCGGATCTGCACCCCAGCCTCAAGGGCGCTCCCCTTCATGACATGGTCGGCATGTTTCATTGCGGCAACACCACCCGCAAACGGCTCAAGAACCCCGCAATGAAACATCAGGTCATCATGAAACGCGTGATGGAACCGGAGGGCGCTCCCGACATCACGCGCGGCACCCTCGAAGGCCAAATTTCCGCCTCTCCGATCACCCTCATCCAGGTGCAAGACGTCGGCAACCGCCTCCGCGCGTATCTCGCCGAAGGCCGCTTCCTCGATCTCGATCCCAAAACGTTCGGCTGCACCGGCACGGCGCATCTCCCCGGTTTTCGCCGCTTTTATCGCCACGTCATCCTGGGACGTTTCCATCATCACGCGGCCGTCGCGTTCGCGCACTGCGGCGCCATCCTCTACGACGCCCTCCGCTTGCTCGGCGTCGAAGAAATTCACGCGCCCCTACCTTCCAACATCCCCTACCCGCGCGAAAACGTGTTCCGGAGCGAAACGTTTTCCGCGGCGACGCGCGGCGACGCATGAGCGCTTTTCGGACGCTCCAGGAGGAATGCTGCGAGGCCAACGGCCTCCTGCAAAAACTTCATCTCGTGGACATGACGTTCGGCAACGCGAGCGTCATGGATCGCCGCCGCGGCGTCTTCGCCATCAAACCGAGCGGCGTGCCCTACGATGCCCTGCGCCCCCGCGACATCGTGGTGCTCGATTTGAACGGCCAAAAGGTCGAAGGCCGCCTTCGGCCTTCCTCCGACACCTCGACGCACCGTCGCCTCTTTCTGGCGTTCCCCGAAACCCGGGCCGTCGTCCACACGCACTCGCGCCACGCCGTCGCCTTCGCCCAAGCGGGCCGCCCGATTCCCTGCCTCGGGACAACGCACGCCGATTTTTTCCGCGGCGAGGTGCCGGTCACGCGCCCCATGACGGCGCGAGAAATTCGCCGCGACTACGAATGGGAAACCGGCGGCGTCATTGTCGAACGCTTCCGGAAACTCAATCCCTCGGAAATCCGCGCGGTCCTGGTTCGAGGGCACGGCCCTTTTGTCTGGGGTGGATCCGGCAAGGAAGCGGTGGAGATCGCGCAGGCGCTCGAAATCGTCGCCGAGATGGCCTGGCGGACGCTCCAGATCGCTCCCCAAGCATCTCTACTTCCCGCGCTCCTGCGCGATCAACATTTTCTCCGCAAACACGGCCCTCGCGCCGCGTACGGCCAGCCGGCTTCCTGAGCGACGATCGCGAGCGCCCGTTCCGCCGGCGGTTTGCCCCCCAATCCACGGATAAGCTCCATTTTCAGAGATCTCCCTTCATCATCATCCATCGAGGATCGGAGGGGTGGGTCGTGTCGAGATTCCCGACTCCTCACAAGAAGGGTGTGACGGCTCGGCCGGCGGCCTCGCCCTACCTTTCCACAGTCCATGCTTGAGGAAAACCCGCTCTTTCGCGAAGCGAGGTATGCTTGAGGAAAACCCGCTCTTTCGCGAAGCGAGGGAGGGCGAGGCCGCCGGCCGAGCCACGGAAGCTGCTTAAGTCCAAAATGTTGCGAGGGCGTCGCTTGTTCCTCGACCGAGGATGGACTCTCCCCATGCCTTCCGCGAGGATTTGGAATCGCGCTCCCGCATTGACGCCGCGCCATCAATCCCGCCGCCCTCTCACGCGGCGCGCATTTTCTGGATCTCCATCCATGCGCCGAGGAGCGCGGAACGCGCCGGGCGGAAGGAATCGTGCGGACGCGCGAGATATGTTTGACGGCTGATGCCGTGAGCGGTCCCCACGCACCACGCGAAGAATCGGCCGTCCCAGACTTTCGTTTTCAACCCTTGCCACGCGCGTTCCACCATCGGCGGGATGCGCTCGTCGCGAAGCCATCCGCGCGCCCACGCCCGCGCGTAGATGCGAACGAATTGCGAGGAGGCGGAGGAGCACGGACGGCTGTCGACCGTCGCGGCGTCGAGAACGTTGAGCCAGAGGCCGTCCTCCCCTTGAACGCGGAGCAAGCCGTCGAGATTTTTTTGAAGGAGGGCATAAAGATCGGGACGCCGCGGATGATCGGCGGGCATCACGTTGAGCATGGAGCGGACGCCCCAGAGAAAGTGCGAGTTGCCGCGCGCCCAGGGGGCGGAGCGGAGGTCGGGTCCGTTCGGTCGTCCGACATGCCAGTAGAGCGCGCTCTTCGGCTCGAAGAGCCAGCGGTCCGCGCCGAGGACATGGGCCAGCGCGCGATCGAGCCAGCGCGAATCCCCCGTGAACCGGGAGACCGTGGCGTAGGTCTCGCCCACCCAGAGATTCGTCTCGGGCCAGACCCACGCGTTTTCCAGGAGACGACGAGGCGGCCGCTCCGGATCGGCGCCCTCCGGAACCTGCAGATCGCAGTTGAGGAAGACATCGCCCATCCGCCAGAGCTTGGGCAAAGGATTGGCGGCGGCGCAGAGCGCGTGGAGATGCTCCAAAGGTTTTCGATCGCCGGTCTCGCGTTCGTAATCGAGAAAATGCTGCGTCCCGTGAAAATCGGGTCGGCGGTCAATCTGAAGATGATGTTTCGCGATATACTCCCACGCGGGCGCCGCCAGATCCGGTTCGCCAAAGAACTCCGCCGCCTCGATCGCCGTCGGCAGCGTCCACATCCCCACGGGATCCAAAAAATAGTTTCCCATGCGGATGTATTGGCCGAGTTCGTCGGCGGTCGAACCTTTGCACGCGGCGACCAGCGCCGCGTCGTCCACCGCCTGCATCCGAGCGATCATCGCGGGATCGCGCGTCGGCAGCCCCGCAGTGTTGATGGCTCGCGAAACGGCATGGCGGACCAGGAGATCGCCGAGGGCGCCTCCCGCCGGAGTCTTCAAGTCCGGCCAGATCACGTGCCCGCCCCGCGCCTGGAAGTCGCGGAGACGGCTCGCGACCGGCTCGCGGGAGAACTCCTCCCGCCGCGTCTCATCCAGCATCACGCAGAGCCTTCCATCGAGATCGAGCGGAAGCTCTTGCGGGAGCGACCAGCCTTCCCCAAAGGAGAAGTGGACGCCGAAGTCGGCGAACTGGCGGATGTATTGTGTGTAAACAGCGTGGGGTTGCGCCGGCGCGAGGATGAGGAGGGGGGAAGGATTCATCTCCATGGATCAGCCATTACCACGATCTCCGTACAGACGCGACATCCTTCCCAAATCTCCGCGTCAGACGTGGAAGAGTCCATCCTCGGTCGAGGAACATGCGACGCCCTCGCAACATTTTGGGCTCAAGCCGCTACCGCGGCGCCGCCGGCCGAGCCGTCACACCCTTCTTGTGGGGAGTCTGGAATCTCGACACGACCCACCTCTCCGATCCTCGATGGACGAGGATGAGGGTTGCTCTCTGAAAATGGAGCGGATCCGTGGATTTGGGTCCTTACGAGGATTCCTCGCGGAATTGGAAGCGACCGTCCGCCTCGGCTGTCGCCGAGAAGCGCGTCCGCGCGTTGTGGAAAATGACCTCGAACGGTTCTTCTCGGCAGACGACGCGCGCATCCGAGCGGCGGCCCTCGATGTGGATCTCCAGCCGGTCGCCCCGTTTTTCCGTGGAAACCCGGGGAATCTCCGATTCTTCGCGGAACGGGGTGAGGAGCGTCACCCAGAGCGCCGGCAGCGGCGCGCGCGCCGAGAAGGTGAGGCGGGGAGCGGGGAGCTTTCCGTAGAGGCCTCGAATCACCCAACCGGCGAACGGCTCTTCCCGACCGCATGCGATCTCCTTCGCGAGGGCTTCGGGCCAGAGCGCGCGCACATCGAGATCGCCCGTCCCCGTCGTGGTCCGCACTCCGCGCTCGGTCTCGCGCCACGGCAGCGCGTTGAAGATGAAACGCGATTCGAGGAGGCGTTCCCCACTCCCAAGCAACCGGTCAAAAACGAGGAGATACGCGCCGTTCACGAACAGGATCGCCCGTCGGTGTTCCACCTTGATTTCTCCGCGGTTTCCGTAGCCAAGCCCGTATTCGCCCGCTGCGAACTGGACCGCGCGTCCGAACCAGTGGCGTCCTTCGATTGGCGCCTGGCGTCTCCAGGTGGCGGGAAACCATCGGCTCGCCTGTCCGCAGCCATCCACGCAAAACGTGGAGTGCCCCTCGGTGGAAGCGCTGTAACGCCGCATGGGAAGCGCCGGGTCGTAGGCGCCGGAACCCAGGTCGGCGAGCAGGGTTTTTCCGTATGCGGTCAACGTCAGGGTCAGGGCGTCTTCGTGCGCATGCGCCAAACCGAATGGACCGCCGTCGAAGGCGAGGCCGATGTTCTCGGGCTCGAGTCCGTCGCGCATGAGGTAATGGCCTGCCCAGGGCATCGCATGACTGAAGGGAGGCGAAAGGGCGCCTTCGCGTCCATGCGTGGCCAGGGCGAGGGCTTCGGCGGCGCCGAGCGCGGGGCCTTCTCGCAGGATGATGCTGGGAAACGTATCTTCCGCGCGCCCAATGGCGTCCACGGCGCCCTGCATGCCTCCGTCATTGAAATTGAAAATCCGTCCGTGCGGGGTGAGATATCGCGCGCCGATCGTGAGAATCCGCCGACGCCAATCGGTGAGGTCGGAGGGAACGGCAACGCCCGCCTTTTCGCAGAGCGAGGTCGCTTCCGTCAGGCGTTGATAACAGATCATGTGATAGGCCGTCGAAAGCTCAGCCTGGACGTCATCCGGAAGAAACTGGGTGCGCAGAGCGCGGCGGAAATGCTCAAAATATCGGGCGCGCAGGAATTCCGCGCGACGGAGCTCTCCGCAAAGCACCGAGAGCGCCACGGCGTGGTTCGCCATGATAAGGCTGTGGTTCTTGTTGTAGTGGCGCGTGATGATGCTTCCATCGAGGGCCTCCAGGGCGCCGGCGACCGCTTGATACAGGCGGAGAAGGGTTTCTTCTTTCAGGATCTCCGTTCCCGCGAGCGAGCCGGCGGCGCGCAGCATGTTGACGAGACGATGCGGAAGGTTGATCCAACTCCAGCGCGAGGGATGACGCTTCGGCGCAAGCGATTGGCGCAGGTCATGGGGCGCCAGCCACGTCTCGATGCACTCGAACGCCTTGCGCGCGAACGCCAAGTCACCGGTCTCCCGCCACGCGCCGACGAGATCGACGAGGAAGTCGAATCGCGCGAGATGCACCGTCGCGAACGCATCGCTTCCTCCGTCGTCCCAGTCGTAGGGCGAAGCCATCGGCACGCAGGCATCGCGGAACCAGAAGCGGTCGGCCAGCATGTCGCGCGCCTGCGTCATGTTCGCAGGCGGCAGTTGATCGTAACCAAGCCATGCGTGCGCGGCGGCGCGCGCGCGAAACGCCTCAAGAAACGCACCTCCCTTCGACGGCTTTTCCTTCAGATAGGCGGCCTCCTCTCGAGGCGCGAGACCGGCCTGGAGGAGGAGGGTGCGTTCCCTTCGGCGCATGAACTCCTCGATCGCGTCTTCTGCAGGCGGAGGCGCATCGGATTCGGGATGGATCTCGAGAAAGTCGGGAGAGGCGACATGCCACCAGGAACCGTAAGGAGTCGGCCAGCGCGTGATGCCTTCGTCGGGCGTCCATCGCGCGAAACGGACCTTGGACGAAAGGGGGGACGCGGCGCGCGGCAGGACGATTTCAGCCTGCCAACCGCCTTCGATTTCTTTCGCCCGCCCTTGCCAACCCGGAATCGGATCGAGCGCCTTGTCGCAACGCTCGCTGATCGCGCGACCGTCGCGCGTCACGCTCAGGTGAAGGCCTTCTCCCTCTTCGCCGCAGGGCATGAAGACCTGGACGTATTCGCCCTTCCAAACGTCCGGATCTCCGATCGGAAGAAGCGGCGCGGAATTTTCGGACGGCCGCGCCTCGCAGACAAACTCGAAACGCCAGGCGTCCGCCGCGGCGGAGACGCGCGCCTCCGTCGTGGAACGCGACCGCGCGTGGGGCG
>JABWAM010000271.1 GCA_013360985.1 Verrucomicrobiia bacterium
AAGACGCCGGTGGTCGTGGATGGCCGGCTCGATGAGGAGGCCTGGAAGGTCGCGCGCGCCTACGCGCTGACGCTCCCCTCCTCGATGCGCACCGAGGGGAAAACGCTGGAAGAACGCGGTTCGGTGCGCATCCTGCATGACGGGCAGACGCTCTGGTTTGGCGTCGATTTCCAGGACTCCGATGTCGTCAGCAACGCGCAGGCGGATGACGAGGAGATCTATACCCTCGGCGATGTCGTAGAAATTTTTCTGCGGCCACCGGGACAAACCTGGTATTGGGAGATCCATTTCGCGCCGAACGGGCGGCGGTCGTCCTACTGGTATCCGGGGCGGGGTCGCCTCGGGTTGAGAGGCGAAGACTTCCATGTTCGCCCTCCGTTTTGGAGCGCCGCCGCGATCGTGGAGGGGACGCTGAACGATTGGCGCGACAGAGATCGCCGGTGGACGGCCGAGGCGGCGATTCCGATCGCGAAGTTGATGCATGAAGGCGATGTTTCGCCGACGAAAGGGAATTGGAGCCTTCTCGTGTCGCGCTACAACTACACGCGTTGGCGCGAGCAGGCGACGGGTCCCGAGTTGAGCAGCGTGCCGAGGCTTTCGAAGCCGAACTATCATCTCCTCGAAGACTACGCCCCGCTGCGGCTGATGCCCTGATCCCGCGCGGGCGAAGGCGCGTCCTGGACGGATCCCCAACTCAGGAGCGAGCCGAGGACGACGAGGGAGCACCCCGCCCAGAAAAGCGGAGGCGGGGCGACGTCCAGATAGAGGCTTCCCGCCCCGAGGGAGAGCAGGGGGGTGAAGTAGGAGCAGATCGTCACGAGGAGCATGTTGCCCTGACGCATCGCCTTGTCCCAGAGTCCGAAGGAGGCGTAGGTGGCGACACCCAGAAAGGCGGCCTCGGCCATTGCGCGGAGGCATGGCGCGGGGGCGGATGCGCCGAACAGGAGTTGGGCAATTAAAAAAACGAGGCCGGTGCCGGCGAGGAAAACATCCACGCCGCCGCCCTCCTCGTCGCGAACCCAGCGCCGGGCCAGCGCCGAATAGAGCGCCCACGCAACTGCCGCAAGGAGCGCAAAGGCGTAGGCGGAAGGGTTCGACGCGAGGTTCGCGGCAAACGCGGTCAGGCCACCGCCTGCGGCGGGTCGGAGACCGAGGTAGATCCCCAGCAGACACAGCAGGGTGGCGGGCAGCAACCACAGCCTCGCGCGAATCCGGAGAAGGGCGACGGAAAAGAGAACGGTGAGCGCGGGCCAAAGATATTGCACGAGGCCGACCTCCAGCGCCTGTTGGCGGTCACGGGCGCGCCCAAAGGCAATGAAGAGCGCGAGCGCGTAAACCACGACAAGGGCGCCGCAGCCGAACAGATACCTGGCGGGGAGGCGCTGGGCGCGTCGCCTCCGCGTGCGAGAGAGGGCGAGGCGCGCGAACCCAAGGCCCCCCGCGAAGGCGTATACTGTAACCGCCCCGCCGAGTTGCCCAAAGGCTTCGGCGATCGAGCGCATGAGGGCGACGGTGGTTCCCCAGAGAAGGATGGCGCCGAGGCCTCCGAGGGTGGCTGCGGGAGAGTGGGGTTGGGGGGAATTGGCCAAGGTGGAAAGGGGAAAGGATGCCGTGCGCGATGAAGGAACGCGAGCGGAGGCCGCGCGTTTCCGATTTTTTCCTTCATTCCCCGGGGCGCATTCCCCATGGTTGCAGAATGCCCGAAACCTTTTTCATCATCCCCACGCCGCTGCATAACGCCCTGATCGAAGCCGCCTTTCGCCAGCGCGGCTACACAGCGGAGGAGGCGCGCGACGCCTCGCGTTTTTGCGAGCTGGCGTCCACGCACGGCATCCGCACCCACAACGGGATCAAGGCGGTCCATCTCGACGACCATTTCGGCTCGAAGGTCGGCGGCTGCGTTCCGGGAGCGAAGATCGAAAAACTCCCGACGAAGTACAAGGCCGTGCAGCGCTGGAACGCCAACAAGAAACTCGGGCAATCGGTCGCCTTCGCCGCGATGGACGCCTGCATGAAGATGGCCGACGAATTCGGCACGGGGATCGTGACGGTGGACAACGCCTTCCACTATCTCTGGGGCGGCGGCTACGTGATCGACGCGGCAAGAAAGGGCTACATCGCCTTCACCTGTTGTACGGCGGGAACCTCGGAAGTCGTGCCGTTCATGGGCAGGGCCCCCACGATGGGAACGAATCCGCATTCGTGGGGGTTTCCCACGATGGACGCGATCGGCTATCCGATCTGTGTGGATTGGGCGACGAGCACCGTCGCCATGGGGCGCGTCCAGCAACTCGCGCGCGAAGGGAAAACCCTGCCTCCCGGAGCCGCGGTGGACGCCGAGGGCAATCCGACGACGGACCCGCACAAGGCGAAGTGGCTGCTCTTCTTCGGCGGACACAAGGGGTACGGCCTGGCGCTCGTGAACGAACTGCTCGCCGCGTTCACGGGGAGCGGCGTGCCGTATCTGCGCGGCAAACCGGGCGAAGGCCCGAAGGGTGAGAAGCATACGCCGCATTTCTACTTCCAATGCACCCGGGCCGATGCGCTCGATTGCGGCAACTTCCCGATGGGGCGCAATCAGCGGACGAACGTGAAAGCCGTGATCGAGGACATCCTCGGCCACGGCAACGAAAAGGCGATGTTGCCCGGCCAGATCGAGGCGCAGGCGGCGGCGCAGACCGCGAAACACGGCGGACTCCTCTTTACGAAGGCCGAGGTCGAGGCGTTCAACGAAATTGCGGGCGCCTGCGGCGAGAAGCCCTGGGCGCTCGCGCAATTCAAGAGCGTGACGCCCTAATCTGCAGCCGGCCTCGCGGATGAGGCATGCCATGTCTTCCCGCTGTTCGGTCTCTCGCGACGCGCCGCCCGCCTCATGCTGCGGCGGGGACGCGCCGAAAGACTGGATGCGGCTCGCCTTTGCAGTCGTCGTGGCGATGCAGAGCATGGTGCTCGGCCTCGCGATCAATCTCTCGCCGCCGTTCGGCAAAGCGCGTCCCATCCTTCACGGACTGCTCGCAGCGCTCGCGCTCCTTGTTTTTTTTCTCGCGGGACTTCCTCTTGTCCGAGACGCGTGGGCGCGCGCCCGTGCGCGCCGTGTTTCCATCGAGCAGTTTTTCCTCGCCGGGATCGCGGGGGCGTTCGCCGCCTCCGTGCACTCCAGCCTCACCGGCCAGGGGGCGATCTACTACGAGGTCGTCGCCCTCCTCATCGCGATCCACACGTTTGGACATCTGCTCGGCGAACGCCGTCGCGCCGCGGCGCTCGCTTCGGCGGACGCGCTCCGCCGCGAGTTCGACGCCTGCGTGGTGCTTCGCGGGGAAACCGAGGAGCGCGTATCCGCCGCCTCGGTGCGGCCCGGCGA
>JABWAM010000272.1 GCA_013360985.1 Verrucomicrobiia bacterium
TCCGATGGACAAACAGCGGCTCATCGAAGAGATGGCGTCGGCGGGTTGCCGTGCGCTCTACGTTGGAGACGGGATCAACGATTCCCCCGCCATCGGCCGCGCGCACGCGAGCGTGGCGCTCGCCTCCGGTTCGGCGCTCGCGCGCGAGGCGGCGGACGCCCAGCTCTGCTCGGAGAATCTCGCCGCGATTCCCGCCGCGATCGCCGTGTGTCGCGCGACGGTGCGCGGCGTGAGGCAAAATCTGCGCTGGGCGCTTGCGTATAACGCAATCGGCATCGCGCTCGCCGCGTGCGGCGTGTTGCACCCCGTGATCGCCGCCTTGTTGATGATGGCCTCGAGCCTGACGGTGACGGGGCGGGCGCTCCGTTTCGCGAACCGGATTCGCGAAGGGGACGGCGCGACGCACGAGACGGAACCGGGAGTGATCGGTCCGGAGGTTGGCCCTCGACCCTCGGCCCTCGGCCTTTCGCGGGTGCGCCGCGGGCCCGCGTTGGCCTATGGAACGGGATTGGCCCTGCTCGGGCCGCTCCTCGCGTTCAACGCTGCGTTGCCGCCGGCGCTCGCGGGCGCATGCGTGCTGTCGTTTCTGATGGCGGGCTGCGCGCTCACCCAGCGGCTGGTTTCGGGCCGCGTCGGCGCGATCGGAAACGCGCTCGCCGCGATGACCGGCCTGGGCTCGACGGGGATGCTGATCGGTTGGATGATGGACGCGGGCGGCGGCCCTATCGTGCGCGACGGCGTCTGCCTCTGTGGCTGCGCCAAGTCGGTGTTCGGGCTGGGCCTCGTCTCGCCCTTCAACTGGATGCACGGACTCATGGCGCTGGGGTGTCTCCCCGCGGCCGCGGCGTTTCCCGGAGAGGGCGCGCCGTCGCGCGCCGCGTGGGTGCGGTTCGCGCGCCACGCCGCGTTTTGTCTCGCCGGGATGCTTCTCGGGATGCAGGCGGCGATCTGGATGATGAGCCTCGCGCGCGTCGGCCAGCCGCAGGTTCATTTCTTCCTCACGTTCGCGGCGATGATGTTCGGCATGTTCGCCGGCGCGCTCGGACTTGAAGCGGCGAGGAATCGGGTGGAGAGTGCGCGATCTTACGCATGACCGAACTCCGACATCGCGAAGGCTTCTTCCCTCAGCTCGCGCGCGCCCTCGGCTCTCTGGAGCTGGCGATGTTGCTCCTCGGCGTCTTGGCGGTGGGCTGCGCCGTCGCGACGATCGCCGAGTCGCGCTTCGACACGCGCGTGGCGCAAGCCTGGATCTACGACGCCCCCTGGTTCCACGCCTGGCTCCTATTGCTCTGCATGAACCTTTTATTCGCGACCGTGAGCCGGTGGCCGTGGAAAAAACGCCATACCGGCTTCGTGATCACGCACTTCGGGATTATTTTCCTCCTCGCGGGCGCGTGGATCGGACGCGCCTTTGGGATCGAAGGTTTCGCCGAGCTCCGCAAAGGCGCCCCGCCGATCAACCGTCTCGCCACCTCCGGGATGACGGTCCTCGCGCGCAGCCCGAACCGCGGGTTCCTTTACAGCCTCGAGTACGATCCCGCCGCGCGGAAGCCCACCGCGGCGCGGCCGCGCACGCTCGCGCTGCCCGACACCAATTTGCGTCTTGTCGTGGAGCGTTACGCCGAGCGTGTCGGCGTTTTCGCGGAAATGGTCGCCGCGCCTCCGGGACAGGGCGCGCCCGGCCTCGTGGTGCGTCTGACGAGCGGGATGATGCATGCGCCGGTCGAGGCGCACCTGATCCTCGGCGACCCGCATGCTGCGGTCTTCGATTTCTTCGGTATGGGCGCCATCGAGTGGCAGGCGAAGATCGCGTCCGCTCCGCCGTCGGGGGTCCCCCTGCTCCTGCGCCTCGCTCCGTTGGGCCGCGGGAAGATCGCCTGGCAATCGTGGCGCGGCGGCAAGCTCGTCGGCAAAGGCGTGTCTGCCGAAGGAAAAACTTTCGCCACTGGGTGGGCGGATTGGCAGGCCGAAATTCGACAGATCCTTCCCTCCGCCCGGATCGAGGAACGCGCCCAGGAAATGCCCAACGACGAGGCGCACGGCGGCGCGGCGTCGGCCGGCATCCGCGCGCGCCTCGTGGATCCTTCCGGGAAAAGCGGTGCGCCCGCGTGGATCCTCGACGGCGCGTGGCGCAGTCTGTCGCTGGGAACGAATCAGGTCGTCATCGGTTTCGGCATGCGCACGGTGAGCCTGCCTTTTTGGATCGGCCTTGAAAGCTTCGACGTCCCGCGCGCCGAAGGAACCGATCGCCCCGAAAATTTTATCAGCGCGGTGCTCTTCACGGACGCGCCAGAGCAACCGGGGCGCGCCGCGCGGATCGAGATGAATCATCCGGCCGAACATCCGCCGGGCTGGTGGCGTTCGGCGCTCGGCCTGAACTACAAGTTTTCTCAATCCACGTGGGATCCCGCCGACCTGAACCGCACCACGCTGCAAGTCCTTCGCGATCCGGGTTGGCCGCTCAAGTGGATCGGCTCGATCCTCGTCGTCGTCGGAATCTTCGTCGTCTTCGCCGTGCGCGGCCAGCGCGCCGACGTGGCGGTCTCCCAGACCCGAATCCCCCCCTCATGAAACGCCTGACCCTCGCCCGCCCGCTGTTCTTCCTCATGGGCGCCTTGCTCGCGCCGAGCCTCGCCGCCGCGCCGCCCCTCGATCCCTCCACGCTGCGCGACCTGCCGATTCAGGACGGCGGCCGCCGCAAGCCGTTCCTCGCCTTCGCCCAGGAACAGGCGCGCGCGATCAATGGACGCCTCGGCGCGATCAAAGACGGCGCCGACGGCTCGCGCACGCCCGCCCTCGCCGCCCTGGTGGCGCTCTGGCTCGATCCGGCGGATTGGGAAGAGCGCCGCGTGATCCTCGTGGACGACGTCCCGCTCAAGCGGGCGCTCGGCTTGCCCGTGGGCGACCGCCTCTTTTCGGCGAAAGACCTTGTCGCGAAACCCGATCTCATCCCGCTCGCTCAGGCGGCGGCGCGCGCCCCCGGCGGCAAACCGACGGCGCTCCAGCGCGCCGCGCGGACCGTCGCGGAGCGGGTGATGCTTCTGCATGCGTTGAAGGAGGGGAGATCCTTCGCTTTCGCGCCGCCTGCGGACGGCCAAGGAGGCGCCTGGACCGCGATCGAAGCGAGCGGCGACGAGGCGCTGATGAGCGTCCGTCGTCAACTCGCGGAGGCGTGGCGCGCCGGCGATCAAGCCGCGTTCGACGCGGCCGTACGGCTTCTCCGCGAACGCGTTGCCGCGCGCAACCCCGCGGCGATGCCGGAGGATTGGCGGTTGCGCCTCGAGGTCGTTTATCTCGAAGGGCACCCCTTCCGCGTCGCCTGGATCTGCTGTGCGCTCGCCGCCTTCGCGCTCGGG